>NZ_JBEOSD010000281.1:0-5025 GCF_040302735.1 Streptomyces sp. NPDC097619
CGCCGCCCACCCCCTACAACTACCCCACACCACCACCCCTCTTCCCCCACCCCCCGCTCTCCCGATCGGCCCCGGCACTGTTCGTGCCGGGGCGCGCCCGTGACCGCCTGGGGCGGGGCGGCGTGCGGCGTCGGGGACGCCGCCGTGTGCCGCCGGTGGGATCAGCCGGTGTAGGTGGCCGTGATGGCGAGGTTGCCGGGGGCGGCCGGGAGGCCCTGGAGGGGGGCGGCGACCGTGGTGGCCCAGGTGCGGTCGGCGCGGCGGGTGGTGTGGAAGAGCTTGCCGTCGGTGCTGGTGACGGCGAGCTGGAGCTCACCGTTGACGGCCGCCGCGGACACGGACTTCGTGGTCACGGTGCCCAGGTAGTCCTTGAGGTCGCCCCAGACGCTCCAGGAGCCGTTGAAGTTGCGGGCGGTGTGGTACTGGCGGGTGCCGTTGTCGGTGGAGATGACGAGGTGGGTGTCGTCCCCGGTGCCGGCCATCGCGAGGGAGGTGACGGGGCCGGTGGCGCCGACGGCCTGGTTGACGTTGCCCCAGGGCAGCCAGTTGCCGTTGGTCTGGCGGATGCTGTGGAAGACCTTGCCGCCGCTGATGAGGCCGACCTGGAGTTCGCCGCGGACGCTCGCGGTGGCCGCCGCGGTCACCCCGGTGACGGTGCCGTTGACCTGGCGGAAGGGGGTCCAGCTGCCCGCGCTGTTGCGGACGGTGTGGAAGGCCTTGCCGTCGGCGACGGCGATGACGTGGAGGTCGTGGCCGGTGGAGACGGCGGAGACCTGGGTGAGGCTGCCGAGGGTGTTGGCGACGGCGAACACGTCGCCGAACCTGCTCCAGGTGCCGTCGGGCTTGCGGAGGCTGTGGAAGAGCCCCCCGCTGGTGCTGATGGCGAGGACGTGGGTGTCGCCGTTGATGCCGGCGGCGGCGGTGCTGCGGATCCCGCCGATGCTGCCGGCCTTGTCCTGGACGTCGGTGTAGCCGGTCCAGGAGCCGTCGGCGAGCCGCACCGCCTGGTAGAGGCCGGTGCCGGACTGCACGAGGGCCTTGGTCTGCCAGCCCGGAGTGGTCGACCGGATCCCGTCGACCCACTCGCGCAGGCCGTCGGCGCGGGCCGCGATGGCGCCGGTACGGGTCTCGGCCGGGTCGGCGGACAGGCAACCACCCTGCCAGGAGCGGCTGTTGATGCCGACGACCGCGCCGGCCGCGTTCAGCAGCGGGCCGCCCGTGTCGCCCTTGCAGAGGACGTCGGTGCCCTTGCCGGTGATGCTCAGGGTGGTGGCGTCGGCCGCGTCGAGGGTGAACGCGCCGGTGTGGGCCTTCAGCGGCGCCCATTCGGTCTTGGTCCGGCCGAGGCCCACGGCGGTCAGCTCGGCGCCCGTGGTCGGGGCGGCGGTGGCGTAGGTGACGCCGGTGGGGCCGGTTGCGGGGGTGGCGAGGCGGGCCAGGGTCAGGTCCCGGTCGGCGCGCGGGGCCAGCTCGGCGATCGCGATCCGCTTGCCGTCGGCCAGGACGGCGCTCGACTTCAGGGCGGGGGCACCGGCCGGGACGGTCGTGCCGGGGGTCGAGGCGAAGCAGCTGGCGGCGGTCAGCACCCAGGAGGCGTCGACGAGGGCGCCGGTGCAGCCGCGGCCGTTCGGCTCGTCCCCGATGTTCAGCTTGACGACGGCGGTGTGCTGACCGGCGGCGGCCTCGGGGCCGGAGACGGCGAGGGCGGAGCCGGCGGGGACCAGGCCCGCGGCGACGACGGTCGTCGTGACGAGCAGCGCCGGGATGCGGGCGGAGCGGACGGTACGGGCGGTGCGCGGACGGAAGGCAGACATGTGCGGGTTCCTTCGGGAGGAGAAGAGGTGGGTGGGCGAGCCGGGGCGGGGTCGTGCGGACGCACGACCGGCCGCTACTTGCTGACGCGGATCTCGACCAGGACGTGCTCCCGGCCGTCCACGGACTCACCGACCCCTTCCCAGGTCTTGGCGGGGATGTCGTACTCGACGCGGTCGCCCTCGGCGGTCATCGCGAGGTGGGTCTTGACGGAGTCGTCCGTCCGCACGCCGTGCACGGAGGGGATCTCCAGGGTGAGGAAGCCCTCGTCGGCGGTGACCTTGAAGCAGACGTCGGCCCGGTCGCGGGCCAGGAACTTGAGGAGGTTCTCGTCGCTCTTGCAGTCCGCGAGGAGGATGTGGCCGTCGCCGCGCTTGAGGACGATGCCCTGCTCGGCGAGGATCTTGTCGGCGCCGGGGTAGCTGTAGTCCTCGATGGCGTAGCCGGGGCCGGTCTCGGCGACGGGCTTGCTGCTGGTGGGGGTGGAGCCGGTGGAGGGCTGGCCCGCGGCCACCACGGCCCAGGCCAACACGCCGGCGGCCGTCGCGGTTCCGAGGATGCGGGTCCAGGCGGTGCGTGACGTCATTGCTTGCTCCTTGAGGTCGGAGGATGTGTGAAGCGGTCGAGGTGGAACGGGTGGTGCGAAAGCTGAAGGAGGTGGGGGGCGCGGAGCGCGGGCGCTACGGCGCCGTCACCCGGGTGAGTCGTTGGGAGGCGGGCCGGTCCGGGTCCGGGCGGAACTCCATGGCGTTCCTCCCGCTCGGGTAGAGCTGGAGGCCGCCGGTGCGGCCGAGTCCGCCGTCCTCGACGTAGAGGTAGACGTAGTCGTCGCCCGCCCGGTCGCCGAGCCATTCCCACCGGCCGTGGAAGTCGGCGGGGTCGGGGGCCTCGTCCTCGTCCACCCTCACGGCCTGGGCCGAGAACGTCCCGTCGCGGTCGAGCCGCAGCTCGGCGCCGGTCCTATCCTCGCGGTACAGACCCGGTAGCGCGTCGGGATCGACGGAGCCGGTGCAGCCTGCGAGAAGGGCCGCTGCCGCGGTCAGGAGAGTGGTGAGCCGCCCCTGACCGGGCCTGCGGGATGTCACGGACCCAGGGTGATGTCGAACTCGATGACCTGGCTCTTGGGTGCCATCGGGCCGCTGTCGCCGACGATTTCGGTGATGAGCTTACCGGGGCCCTTGCTCCACCAGTCGGTGTAGCCGATGACCGGGGGGTGCGTGGCGGACTCGATGTCGGATTCGTTGTAGGCGGTGTACCGCCACACCACGGAGCCGTCCGCGTTCTTGCGGTAAGGGGTCAGGCGGACCTGGTGCGAACCGAGGAAGGTGTACGCCAGGTTGCCGGTGAGGCCCGCCGTGGTGAGCGTCCCGTAGTCCTGGAGGTACTTCCCCGCGCCTCCGAAGCCGCCGAGCGAATAGTTGTACTTGAGAGTGGTGCCGAGCTGGAAGTTGCCCGAACGCGTGAGGGCGGCGACGGCAGCGAGGGTGTTCTGCGTGTGCTGGTGCTCGCGGTAGATGCGGGTGAAGTCGTCGTTGGGTCCGAAGCACTGCGAGGAGGGGCCCGTCCCGGTGAGCCAGCTCCAGCCCAACTCCCACGGGTTGGTGGAGTTGCCGGAATCGATGGGTCGGCCGAACGGGGTCAGGCAGCTCTCGGTTCCTGCCGGAAGACTGAGGTCGCCCGGTTTGATCGGGGCGTTCGCGTTCTCCAGCGCCTTCTGGATGGCCTCCTGCCGCGCCGCCTCGAAGACCAGGTACTTGGCCTGCATCGCCGCGCCGGCGGCCGCGTTGGCGCTCTGGCCCGCCGCGAGCGCGGCCTGGCGGGCCGCGGCGGCGGAGGCCGCGGCGTCGGAGGCGTAGGAGGCGGCCTCGGTGGCGGACCGTACGGCGCGGGTCGCCGCGCTCCTGGCCACCTTGCTCGCCCGGGTCGCGGCGGCCGCCGCCTGACGCGCCGTCTCGGCGGAGCGGGCGGCGGCCGCGGCGGACCCCTCGGCGGCCTCGGCGTTCTTGCGGGCCTCCTCGGCGGACTGCTTGGCGGCCGCGGCGTAGCCCTTGGCGAGCTCCGCCCATTCGAGGGCCTTCGCCGCGGCGTCGCGGGCGAGGGCGGCGGCCTCGGAGGCCCGGGCCGCGTTCTCCTGGGCTTCCTGGGCGACCTTGGCGGCGCTCGCGATCATGGCGCGGATCGCGCTGATGTGGGTGGCGTGGTCGTGGTCGATCCGCGCGAACTCGTGCTGCGTGGTGCCGACGAACCGGCGCAGCATGTGCGCGTCGCCTTCGAGGGCGATCCGGGCGGCGGCCTTGACGTACGGGCCACCGCTGGAGAGGAGGGTGGTGGCCTTCACCCGGTCGTCCTCACGGACGGCCTTGGAGCGCTCCACGTGGAGGAAGGTGTGCAGGGCCAGGGCCGTGCCCTTCTCCAGGGCGGCCACGGCGGCGCGCCGTTCGGCGGAGCCGGTGTTGTCGTCGGCGAGGACCGTGGTCACCTCGACCCGGTTGTCCTCCTTGGCGGCCTCGATCGCGCCGGTCTCCAGGAACGTCCGTACCCTCGTGGCGTCCCCGGCCTTGAGGACGTCCACCGCGGCCAGCGCCACGTTCTTCGTCGAGATGGCGGCCTTCGCGGCGACGTTCTCGAAGTTGTCCTGTTGCAGGGCCAGCAGGCGGTCGGCGTCGAGCCAGCGGGCGACGTCCTCGTCCGAGCCGGCCAGCGCGAACTCCGCGGCCTGCCGGGTCCAGGTGCCCGAGCGGTCGACGAGCTGGAGGGCGATTCTGCGGCCGGACGCGACGGCCTCCGCGGTCCTGCCGGCCCGCAGCGCGGACTCGGCGGAGGCGATCAGCGCGACCGTCTCGGCGGACAGTCGGGCTTCCTGGGTGCGCTCCCGGTCGTACTGCTCCAGCCGGTTCGCCTCGGCGGTCGCTTCCTTACGCGCCAGCTCCACCGCTTCCTCGGTCTCCTCGGCCAGCCGGGCGAGCTCGGCGTCACGCGCCGCCTGCTCCACCTCGCGCGCCTTGGCGACCGCCGCGGACGCCTTGTCCGCGGCTTCGACGGCGGCGTTGGCGGCGGCCGTCGAGCGGTTGGCGTAGTCCACCGCCTGACCGGCGTGGTTCGCGGCCTCGATGGCGGCCGCGGCGGCCTTCTCGGCGTGGTCGGCGGCGCTGTTGGCCGCGTCGCGGGCCAACCGGGCCGCGGCCGCGGCCTGACCGGCCAGGCTCCGCGACC
>NZ_JBEOSD010000282.1:0-4988 GCF_040302735.1 Streptomyces sp. NPDC097619
GTGCCCGACGGAGCCCCGTCGGGCACGCGGCGGAGTGTGCGCCGGGCGGGCGCGCGGGTGAGGTGCCCCGGACCGGAGCCGGGGGACGGGGCCGGGGCCGGTCGGGTCAGCGCGGGGCGCAGCCGCAGGAGCGGCGGATGACCAGGGCGGAGGGGAACTGCTTGAGGCGTTCCCGGCGGGAGCCCGCCACCCGCAGCGCGTCGTCGAGGACGAGGTCCACCGCGGCCCGCGCCATGGCGGGCCGGTCGGAGGCGATGGTGGTGAGCGGCGGGTCGGTGAGGGCGGCTTCCTTGACGTCGTCGAACCCGGCCACGGCCAGCTGCTCGGGCACGTCGATGCGGAGCTCGCGGGCGGCCCGGAGCACGCCGATGGCCTGGTCGTCGGTGGCGCAGAAGATGGCGGTGGGCCGGTCGGGCCGGGCCAGCACCTCCAGGGCCACGCGGTAGGCGTCGTAGCGGTTGTACGGGGCCTCGATCAGGCGGCCCTCGACGGAGCGCCCGGATTCCAGCATGGCCCGGCGCCAGCCCTCGACGTGGTCGGCGACCGGGTCGCCGACGGAGGGGGTGTTCTCGATGCCGCCGATGCAGGCGACGTACTCGTGCCCGTGCTCCAGCAGGTGCCGGGTGGCGAGCTGGGCCCCGCCGATGTCGTCGGTGACGACGGCCACGTCGTCGATGGCCTCGGGCCGCTCGTGCAGCAGCACGACCCGGGCGTCCCAGGCCTCGATCTCGGAGGCGGCCTGCTCGCTCATGCCCTGGCTGACCAGGATGAGCCCCGAGACCCGCATCCCGAGGAAGGCCCGCAGGTAGTGGACCTCGCGCTCGGTGCGGTAGTCGGAGTTCCCGACGAGCACCATCTTGCCGCGCTCGGCGGCGGCCTGTTCCACGGCGTGCGCCATCTCCGCGAAGAAGGGCTGCCGGGCGTCCGGGACGATCATGCCTATGAGGTCCGTGCGCCGTGAGGCCATGGCCTGCGCGACCCGGTCGGGCCGGTAGCCCAGGTCCTTGATCGCTGCGAGGACACGCTCGCGCGTGGCCGGGGCGACCGGCCGGGGTCCGTTGTTGATGACGTAGCTCACGACGGCGGTCGAAGTCCCCGCAAGTCGTGCCACGTCATCCCGCGTCACCTTGGCCACGCGCGAGAGTCTACGCGGGGTGACCTACCTCTGGGCAGGGCGTCCTGTGCCGCGGACGGCGGCGGTCGGGTCCTCCGTCCGGGTGATGGCCTCGGCGGCCTCCGTGACGGCCTTCCCGCGGGCCTCCTCGGCGGCCCGCTCGACCTTCTCGGGGGCGACGAAGCGGTAGCCGACGTTGCGGACCGTGCCGATCAGCGACTCGTGCTCGGGGCCGAGCTTGGCGCGCAGCCGCCGGACGTGGACGTCGACCGTCCGGGTGCCGCCGAAGTAGTCGTAGCCCCAGACCTCCTGGAGCAGCTGGGCGCGGGTGAAGACGCGGCCCGGGTGCTGGGCCAGGTACTTCAGGAGCTCGAACTCCTTGAAGGTGAGGTCGAGGACCCGGCCCTTGAGCTTGGCGGAGTAGGTGGCCTCGTCCACGGAGAGGTCGCCGTTGCGGATCTCCATGGGGGAGTCGTCCGTGCCGAGCTGGCGTCGGCCGGTGGCCAGCCGCAGCCGGGCCTCGACCTCGGCGGGACCCGCGGTGTCGAGGAGGACGTCGTCGATGCCCCAGTCCGCGGTGACGGCGGCGAGGCCGCCCTCGGTCACCACGAGGAGGAGGGGACAGCCGGGGCCGGTGGAGCGGAGGAGCTGGCAGAGGGAGCGGACCTGCGGGAGGTCGCGGCGCCCGTCGATCAGGATCACGTCGGCGCCGGGGGTGTCCACGAGGGCGGGGCCCTCGGCGGGGGCGACCCGGACGCTGTGGAGCAGCAGGCCGAGGGCGGGCAGCACCTCGGTGGACGGCTGGAGTGCGTTGGTGAGCAGGAGAAGGGAGCTCATCAGCGGTCACCCGCCCGGGTCGGACGATCGTCGTACTCGGTTCGCTGGCCCATCACGTCGGTTCCTCCTCGGTCCCGTCGAGGACGTTGCGGCTGCTTCGTGCGGTCTTGCGTCTCTTGTGCGGCTTTCCTGCGCGTTTCATGCGTCCGTGCGGTGCGCGGTCGTCCGGCGCGGGTCCCCCGCGCCTTGGGTTCCCGCCGGGCCACCACTGTTCGCGGTGTGTTCAACGTGCTGAAAGCACAAAAGGACCCGGGGGCTACGTTGCCCGGATCCTCTGCTCAGCAGAATAGCCCACGCTCCGCCGCCCGAGAGGGCCCCGTGACGGAGGTTTCTGTCGCCTCGGTCACGTCCGCCGCCGTGGCGCGGGGGCCGTCGGGGGCCGCCGGGACGGGGCCGCGGGAGGTTCCGGGCCGGTTCCGGGGAGGGTCGGTCGGAGCGGACGGCCCGGGGCGGTCGAGGGGCGCGGACCGGGGGCGTACGGAAGCGAGCGGGGCGGCGCGCACGGATCGCCGCGCGCCTGCCGGAGCGGCCGTGCGTGGGTCGCGCGCGGGCCGGTCGGGGTGCCCGGTGCCGCTCCCGTGCCGGTCCCGGGGCTCGGGCCCGGCGGCCCCGGGCCGCGACGCCAGGCGTCATCATGGAGTCCTGCGCCCGCCCGACGGGCGGGAGGAAAGGAGCTGCTGTGGCAGCGGGAATCATCCGCTACTGGGCCGCGGCCAAGTCCGCGGCCGGGACCGCGGAGGAGCCGTACTCGGCCGGAACACTCGCCGAGGCCCTCGACGCGGTCCGTGACCGGCACCCGGGGGAGCTGACCCGCGTCCTCCAGCGCTGTTCCTTCCTGGTGGACAGCGACCCGGTGGGCAAGCGCGCCCACGAGACGGTGCTGCTGACCGAGGGCGGCACCGTCGAGGTCCTGCCGCCCTTCGCGGGCGGGTGAGCGGCCTCCGATGAGCACCGGACACAGCGGTAACGGCGGCACCGGCGACAGCGCCGGCAGCGGCGAACACGGCGGTCACGGCGGTCACGGAGCCGACGGCGGTCACGGGGGCCCGGGCGAGGGGCAGCGGCCCGGGGAGACCGACCCGTACGCGACCCAGACCTGGTCCACGGACACCTGGGACACCTCCTACCAGCCGGTCCAGCCCCGCCCCGGCGAGGCACACCCCACCGGCGCCCCGGGCACGGACCCCTACGGCGCCGTCGCGGGCTGGCCGGCGGCCGGGACCGGACAGGTCCCCGCGCCCGCCTCGGGCGACTGGCCGGCGGCGCCCTCCGGGGCGTGGCAGGCGGCGGGTGCAGGGCAGGCCCCGGTGACGCCTGGTCCCTCCTCCGGCGACTGGCCGGTCGCGGGCACGGGCCAGGTACCCGGCCCCGCGGCCACCCCCACCCCGTGGCCGGAAGCCGGCACCGGCCAGGCCGCGGCGCCCTCGGCCGGCTGGACGGCGGGCACCGGACAGCAGGTCCCCGCGCCCTCCGGTGACTGGCCCGTGGCGGGCGCCACCGGTCAGGCACCCGCGGCCCCCGTCGACGACTGGCCCGTGGCGGGTACGGGCCACGGCCCCGTCCCCGCCGGGGATTGGGCCGCCGGCACCGGACAGCCCCCCGCACCGGCCGGCGGCTGGGCGGTCGGCGGCGGCACCGGCGCGGAGTGGCAGCAGCCCCCCACCGGCACCACCGCCTCCCCGGTCTGGCCCGAGGCGGGCACCGGCCACGGCGCCGCGCTGCCCGGACAGGACCCCTCCGGACAGTCCTCCTGGCCCGGCCCCGACGCGTCCCCGACCCCCGGCCAGGACCCCTACTCCTCCTACGGAGGCCCCGGCGGTACGGGCCTCGGCGGCGACCCCGCCGGATCCCACGAGCCCCACCCGGCCCCCGCCACGACCGCGCCCCCCGAGGCCGCGACCGAGAGCACCGCCTACCTGCCCCCGCAGACCGGATCCGTGCCGACGGGCACCCCTGCCGACCCCGCCGGCGGCCCCGCCGGCGAGGGCGCCGACGGGGCCGGCCCCGCCTGGTCCCCGCCCACCCTGGGCGGCGCCACCCGGATAAGGGACCCCCAGCAGGCCCGGGCCGAGGGCCGGTCCCCGATCATCGACCCCGGTCCGCAGTCCGCCCTGCTCACCGCCGCCCTCGGCGGCCTGCTCGCCGCGGCCGCCGCCTTCGGCGACCTGGCCCTGCTGCTGCCGCTGGTGGTCCTCCAGGGACTCACGGCGGCGGGCTGGTTCCGGCTCAACGGCATGTGGCCCGCGCGGCAGGGCATCGCCCTGGCCTTCCTGGGGGCCCTGGTCGCCGACGCCGCCGTGCTCGCGGTGGGCCAGGAGCACGTCGCGGGAGCCGTCATCGGCACCCTCGGCGTGTGGGTGCTGCTGACCCTGGTCCTCCAGCTCCGCAGCCACGCCTCTCCCGACGAGCGGGTCTACGGCCTGATGGCGAGCGTCACCTCGGCGGCGCTGGCGGTGCTCTGCACGGGCTACCTGGCCGCCGAGGGCTCCGCCGCCTCCATCGGCGCGCTCGCGGTGGCCGTCGCGGCCGTGGCCCGTGCCCTGCCGCTGCCGGCGGTGCCCTCGGTGGTGGCCTCCCTCGGCGCGGCCGCGGGCGCCGGCATCGTGGTCGGCGGCTTCACCGGCACCGGTGCGGGCGGTGGCGCGCTGCTCGGCCTGACGGCCGGGGCCTGCGCGCTGGTCGGGCTGCGGGTGGCGGCGTACGACTACCCGTCGAAGTTCGTCCACATGACGGCCGGCGTCGCGATGCCGCTGGCCGCGGCGGCACCGGCGGTCCACCTCATCGGCCGCGTCGTCGGCTGAACCCCCTGGGCGGGGCCGCCCTTCCGGCACCCCGCCCAGGACCCCCCCCGGGCCCGCCCCACCTGGCGGCTCCGCCCCCACCCGGCGGCTTCGCCCCCACCCGGCGGCTCCGCCCCCACCCGGCCGCTGCTCGCCCGGTGCGCCTCAAGCGCCGGCGGGGCTGGATTTCGGCCGGGCGGATAGTGGGGGGGGGGCCCGGGCGCCCCCGCGGGGGGCGCGGGGGCCGCCGGCCGACC
>NZ_JBEOSD010000283.1:0-4971 GCF_040302735.1 Streptomyces sp. NPDC097619
GTCCCTGGTGCGCGGGCTGCCCTGCGGGGGTCGCGGGCCCGGACCGGGCCGTCGGGCGGCGGTGGGCCGCCGGGGCCGTTCGGGTCAGGCGGCGAAGTGCGCCTGGACCTCAGCGGCGGCGTCCTCGCCGTAGGCCTTGGTGAAGCGCTCCATGAAGTGGGCGCGGGCCAGGGTGTACTCCTGGGTGCCGAGGGTCTCGATGACCAGGGTGGCCAGCATGCAGCCGACCTGGGCGGCGCGCTCAAGGCCGACGCCCCAGCCGAGGCCGGTCAGGAAGCCGGCGCGGAAGGCGTCGCCGACGCCGGTCGGGTCGACCTTGGCGGTCTCCTCGGGGCAGCCGACGAGGATCGGCTCGTGGCCGGCGCGCTCGATGCGGACGCCCTGGGAGCCGAGGGTGGTGACCCGGGTGCCGACCTTGGCGAGGATCTCCGTGTCGGTCCAGCCGGACTTCGACTCGATGAGGCCCTTCTCGTACTCGTTGGAGAAGAGGAAGGTGGCGCCCTCCATGAGGGTGCGGATGTTCTCGCCGTCCATGCGGGCGATCTGCTGGGAGAAGTCCGCGGCGAAGGGGATGGAGCGGGTGCGGCACTCCTCCGTGTGGCGGAGCATCGCCTCCGGGTCGTCCGCGCCGATCAGGACGAGGTCCAGGCCGCCGACGCGGTCGGCCACGGACTTCAGCTCGATCTGGCGGGCCTCGCTCATGGCGCCCGTGTAGAAGGAGCCGATCTGATTGTGGTCCACGTCCGTGGTGCACACGAAGCGGGCGGTGTGCAGGACCTCGGAGATCCGGACGGACTGGGTGTCCACCCCGTGGCGGTCCAGCCAGGCGCGGTACTCGTCGAAGTCGTAGCCCGCGGCGCCGACCAGGATCGGGTGTGCCCCGAGCTGGCCCATGCCGAAGCAGATGTTGGGGCCGACGCCGCCCCGGCGGACGTCGAGGTTGTCGACGAGGAAGGAGAGGGAGACCGTGTGCAGCTGATCCGCGACCAGCTGGTCGGCGAAGCGGCCGGGGAAGGTCATGAGGTGATCGGTGGCGATGGAGCCGGTGACTGCGATACGCACGGCGTGGGCGCTCCTGTGAAGGCGCGGACGTTGACAGTCAAAGTTACCCGGTCAAACAGTCGTGCGGGGACCACACGAAACTACCCCGTAGTAGGTCTTTCTTCGCGGAGAGCGCCGTGCGTACGGTGCCCGCATGAGGACTTACCCCGCCCCGGCCCCGTCCACCGCTCCGACCGCCCGCGCCACGGCCTCCGAAGGGGGGCTGGCCGAGCTGCTGGGCGACTGCGCGCGGATGGCCCCACACTGGGCGGTACCCGCAGGCCCGGCCCCGGTCAGGGTGGCACCGGAGCGGATCCACGGGGTGACGGTGCCCGCGGCCTCGGCCCGACTGATCGCCGGTACGGCGGTCTGCGGGGACTGACCCCCCTGACGGGGCCCCGGTGACCCCTGAGGGTGACGGGGGGACCCCGGGGGAACCGGATCCGGGCCCGCTCCGTCCCATCCGCGAACGGACGGCGAAGGAGCGAGCGGTGACCGGTGAACCCAAGGCACGCACACGACGGCCCGCGGTGGCGGCCGTCTCGATGGCGGCCGCTGTCCTGCTGGCGGGCGGCGGCATGGCCTATTGGGCCGGGACGGCCCACGGCGGGGAGGACCGCCCGGCGGTCGCGGCGGAGCGCGCCTCCGCCTCCGGCCCCGCCGGATCCCCCTCCCCCACGGCGCCGCCGGGGATCGCCCCCGGTGAGCCCGACCCGGGCGGCGGGGTCCGCTACCGGGCCGCGGCCGAACTGCCCGAGGGGCCCGGGGTCGCCGCCCCGTACCGGCTCTCGGGGAAGGTGACCGAGCGGGACGCGGCGCGACTCGCGGCGGCCCTGGGACTGGCGGGCCGTCCGGTGCTGTCCGGCGGACTGTGGCGCGCGGGGGCCGAGAAGGACGGTTCGGGTCCGCGGTTCCAGGTGGCCGAGAGCGGCCCCGGGGCCTGGTCCTTCACCCGCTACCGGCCGGGCTCCGACGACTGCGTGCGCGGCCGCGACACCTGTGGGCCCGCCACCCTGCCGGAGGGGCCGGGCCGGGACGCCGGCGTGCCCGCCGGCTCGGACTTCGGCGAACCGGTGACCGAGGAGGCCGCGAAGGCGGCGGCCGCTCCGGTGTTGGAGGCGGCCGGGCTCAAGGGGGCCCGTCTGGACGCGCGCCTGGTGCTGGGCGGGGTCCGGGTGGTCTCCGCGGACCCGGTGATCGGCGGGCTGCCCACCCAGGGCTGGGCCACGAAGGTGCACGTGGGGGCCGACGGTCAGGTGGTCGGCGGCTCCGGCGAGCTGTCGGCCCCGGTGCGCGGCGAGGACCGTCGGGTGCTGACGGCGGGGGCGGCCCTGGACCGGCTGAACACCGCCGGCCCGCGGGCCTCGATCGGCGGCTGCGCCACTCCGGTGCCGCTGGAGCACGGGGTGCCGGACCGGGCCGGGGAGGCGGAACCCGCGCAGGATCCCTGCCCGGTGTCGGGGGCGCCCGATCCGCGGCCCGTGGAGACGGTGACCGGGGCGGAGCTGGGGCTGACCCCGCGGACCGAGGGCGGCGAGCGGCAGCTGGTGCCCGCGTGGCTGTTCACGGTGGCGGGCCGGGACGGGGCCGCGGGCCGGGTGGTGGCCCAGCCGGCCGCCGCGGACGAGCCCGCCGGGGCGCCGAAGGCGGGGACGGTGCCCGGCTTCGCCTACGAGGAGAGCGACCGGCGGCTGACCGTGCACTTCTGGGGCGGGGTGTGCAGCGACTACGCCCTGGAGGTCCGGGAGCACCCCGGCTCGGTCATGGTGCGGATCACGGACACCCCGCGGGACCCGGGAGCGGCCTGCGTCCTGATCGCGCAGGAGATGTCCGTCTCGGCGCGGTTGGCGGAGCCGCTGGGCACCCGCAAGGTGGTCGACGCCGGGACCGGAGAGGCCCTGCGACGGCAGGGCTAGGGCCTGGCGGAGGGCGTTCCCGCGTGGGGGTGGGGACGCGGTGAGGGGCGGCACCGGAGATCCGGTGCCGCCCCTCACGGGTGTACGGCCCGCCGCGGGGCGGGCCGTACGGAAGCGCTTAGCTGAAGGAGTCGCCGCAGGCGCAGGAGCCCGTGGCGTTCGGGTTGTCGATGGTGAAGCCCTGCTTCTCGATGGTGTCGACGAAGTCGATCGAGGCGCCGCCCAGGTACGGGGCGCTCATGCGGTCGGTGACCACCTTGACGCCGTCGAAGTCCTTGACGACGTCGCCGTCGAGGGAGCGCTCGTCGAAGAAGAGCTGGTAACGCAGTCCGGAGCAGCCGCCGGGCTGAACGGCGACACGCAGCGCCAGGTCGTCCCGGCCTTCCTGGTCGAGCAGGGCCTTGACCTTGGCGGCGGCGGCGTCGGACAGGAGGATGCCGTCGCTCACAGTGGTCTTGTCGTCCTGAACGGACATCTGCATTCACTCCCGAAGTGGGCGGCTCCCCGGGTCACGGGGAAACGTCGGACTCTTGCCGTCGGTGGCAACCGACGGGGCCGCGGATTCATTCCGGGCCTGACGCTTTCTTTCAGACATTCATGCTCGCACACCGGCGCGGAGGGGTGGACCCCTAGAAGCGGGCCGGGCGAATTCGTCACATGGACACTATCGGCATCGTCAAAGTGACGTGAAGCGGTTATGATAGATAGCGTCAACTAGACGAGAAGTCGCGCAGTCGCAGATCGCGGACTTGTAGTCGCGGAACAGAAAGGGTGCGTGTCGTGACCACCGCCCAGCCATTGGACGTCCAGCCGACGCCCCTCGCCCTCCTCCTGCTCGGCCGTGAGGCCGACCCGAAGAGCGAGCGGGGCGTGGAGTGCCCGGGCGACCTGCCCTCGCCCTCCGACCCGGACCTGGTGGCCCGCGCCCGCGCGGCCAAGGAGAAGCTCGGGGACAAGGTCTTCATCCTCGGCCACCACTACCAGCGTGACGAGGTCATCGAGTTCGCCGACGTCACCGGCGACTCCTTCAAGCTGGCCCGCGACGCCGCCGCCAAGCCGGAGGCCGAGTACATCGTCTTCTGCGGCGTGCACTTCATGGCGGAGTCCGCGGACATCCTGACCACCGACGACCAGAAGGTGGTCCTGCCGGACCTGGCCGCGGGCTGTTCGATGGCCGACATGGCCACCGCCGAGCAGGTCGCCGAGTGCTGGGACGTGCTGACCGAGGCCGGGATCGCGGACGTCACCGTGCCCGTCTCGTACATGAACTCCTCGGCCGACATCAAGGCGTTCACCGGCAAGCACGGCGGCACCATCTGCACCTCCTCCAACGCCAAGAAGGCCCTGGACTGGGCCTTCGAGCAGGGCGAGAAGGTGCTCTTCCTCCCGGACCAGCACCTGGGCCGCAACACCGCCGTCCGCGACATGGGCATGTCCCTGGACGACTGCGTGGTCTACAACCCGCACAAGCCGAACGGCGGGCTGACCGCCGAGGAGCTGCGCGCCGCGAAGATGATCCTGTGGCGCGGCCACTGCTCGGTGCACGGCCGGTTCAGCCTGGACTCGGTCAACGACGTGCGCGAGCGGATCCCGGGCGTCAACGTGCTGGTGCACCCCGAGTGCAAGCACGAGGTCGTGGCGGCCGCGGACTACGTGGGCTCCACGGAGTACATCATCAAGGCGCTGGAGGCGGCCCCGGCCGGCTCCAAGTGGGCCATCGGTACCGAGCTGAACCTCGTCCGCCGGCTGGCGAACCGTTTCGCCGCCGAGGACAAGGAAGTCGTCTTCCTCGACAAGACGGTCTGCTTCTGCTCCACCATGAACCGCATCGACCTCCCCCACCTGGTGTGGACCCTGGAGTCCCTGGCCGAGGGCAACCTCGTCAACCGGATCCAGGTCGACAAGGAGACCGAGAGCTTCGCCAAGCTCGCCCTGGAGCGGATGCTGGCGCTGCCGTAGCGGTCACGGCAGAAGGACGACTGCGGCGGGGCCGGGACGTGGGTACGTCCCGGCC
>NZ_JBEOSD010000284.1:0-4924 GCF_040302735.1 Streptomyces sp. NPDC097619
GGTGCCCTCCAGGACGGGTTTGCGCCAGGTGGGGCCGAAGCGGGGGACATACATCTCGGCGAAGGCCCGGCCCGGGGCGGCGGGGGCCGGGACGGACGCGCCGCGCCGCCGCCGGTCCCGGCCGCCGGACTGCGGGCGCGCGGGCTCGTGTTGCGGGAGCGCGCCGGTCGGCTGGCCGCCGCCGCGGCCGCCCTCGACCCCGCCGGACCCGGGGCGGCCGAGCTCCGGGACTGCGTCGAACGGCTCGCCGAGCGGTGTGCCACCGCCTCCGAGAGCCTGCTCGGCGCGGCACCCCGGAGCTCCCCGCGATCCGGCCGCGAGTGATCGATTTCACGCCAACTTGGTTAACGTGTGGGCAACTTCGACGTTGCCGGACGGTGATGCGAGGCCGCCAGGCTGGTCCGCGTACGGCCGTGCGGGTGCCGTGAGACCGGTCGGGATCATCCAAATCCCGGCCGGTTCCCGCGTGTTGGCCCAGCTCGTGGCCAACACGCCTGAAAACAGGGGCGCCTGGCCCCGATTCGCGCGCCCCACCCCAGAAATCCCGTGCGCCCCCAAGATGCTTCGGTGCGACTGAAGAATGCGTCCGCACGGATAGTTATGATCCGTAGCGCAGGGCGCACGTGGGTATGACTCCGCCACGTGCTCAGAAGTTCCGTCAGGCCGTCCGGGCAAGCGAACAGATGTGGAGGTGACCGCCGTGGCACTCTCGATTTCGGCGGTGGTGCTGCTGGCGATCGTCGTCTTCCTGCTGGTCCGCAAAGCAGGACTCAAGGCAGGGCACGCGTTCGTCTGCGTCCTGCTGGGGTTCTACCTGGCCAGCTCCTCCATCGCCCCCACCATGAAGCAGCTCACCAACAGCGTGGCCGGGATGATCGGCAGCCTCGACCTCTGACACCGGCCGGCGGTGCGCCCCTGGGGCGACGCCGCGCGCCCCGGAGCGGCACCCAGGGCGGGAGCCCGAGGACACGGCCTAGGCTGTGCCCATGAACGGTCTTCCCGCCCGTCGTCTGCTCCTGGTGCACGCGCACCCCGACGACGAGTCGATCAACAACGGCGTCACCATGGCCAAGTACGCGGCCGAGGGTGCCCGGGTGACCCTGGTCACCTGCACCCTCGGCGAAGAGGGCGAGGTCATCCCGTCCGACCTGGCCCACCTGACCGCCGACCGGGACGACACCCTGGGCGCCCACCGCACCGGCGAGCTCGCCGCCGCCATGGCCGAGCTGGGCGTCACCGACCACCGTTTCCTGGGCGGCCCCGGCCGCTACCGGGACTCCGGGATGATGGGCCTGCCCCAGAACCACCGCGAGGGTGCCTTCTGGGCCGCCGACGTGGACGAGGCGGCCGCCCCGCTGGTCGAGGTGGTCCGCGAGGTCCGCCCGCAGGTGCTCGTCACCTACGACCCCGACGGCGGTTACGGGCACCCCGACCACATCCAGGCCCACCGGGTCGCCATGCGCGCCGCCGAGCTCGCCGCCGACCCGGACTTCCGCCCCGACCTCGGCGCCCCCCACACGATCGCCAAGATCTACTGGAACCGCGTCCCCCGCTCCGTGGTCGAGGAGGGCTTCGCCCGGTTGCGCGCCCACGGCGAGGACGGCCCCTTCCCCGGCGTCGCCGCCGTGGACGACGTCCCCGGCGTGGTCCCCGACGCGCAGGTCACGGCCGAGATCGGCGAGGAGCCCGGCGACACCCGGCACCGCGCGGCCAAGGCCGCCGCGATGCGCGCGCACGCCACCCAGATCGCCGTCGACGGCCCCTTCTTCGCGCTCTCCAACGACCTCGGTCAGCCCCTCCTGGACCGCGAGTACTACGAGCTGGTGCGGGGCGCCTCCGGCGCGCCCGCCGGCGAACGGGAGCACGACCTCTTCGCCGGGACCGGCGCGTGAGCGGCGGCAACGGCAAGGGCCGCCGACCGGCCCGCCGCACCACCGCCCCCGCCGCGCGCCCGGCGCCGCCCGTCAAGTCCACGCCGCCCCAGGGCCCCGGAGGACTGATGACCCGTCCGCCCAGCGTCCGCGGGATCGCCCTCTTCCTCCTCCTGGTCCTCCTCGGCGCCGCCGTCGGCCTGGCCGGCGGACTCGTGCTCGGAGCCTGGCCGCCCGCCGGACTGCTGCTCGCGCTCGTCGCCACGGCCGCCTGCTTCCTCGGCGCCCGGATCGCCCTGCGGGGCCCCCTCGGCGTCGGCGCCGCGGGCCTCGGCTGGCTGGCCGTCCTCGTGGTCTTCCTCACCCCCCGGCCCGAGGGTGACAACCTCTACGCCCCGGCCACCGGCACCTACGTGTTCATGGTCGGCGGCATCCTGGCGGCTGTGATGTGTGCCACCCTTCAGGGGCCCGTAGGGCGTCCGGATCCGGCCAACGGCGCGGGCCGGTGACAGGGCCCCGGGGCCGATGACGGGTCCCGGGCCGGGGGTTGCGCGCCCCCTTCGCCCCGCGTCCGCGGGGCACCCGCCGGAACCCCTCTTCCCCCGGCGGTCAGTTGTGCCCCGGCGGCGGCCAGTATGGTGGACGGCGCCGCCGAGCTGCCCGCGCACGGAATGACGGGCGGCGGAGCAAACCGGGAGAACCTGCCTTGAGTCGTGAAACTGACAGTTCGTCCTCCGGGCCCCAGGGGTCCGGTGGAGCCGCCTACCCCTCGGGTACCACGCCGTACGGATCCGGCCGGTACCCGTCGGAGGGCGCGGCGGACGCTCCGGAGGAGCAAGCGATGACGAAGCCTTCACCGTCCTCCCAGGAGCCGGACGACCCCAAGACGGAGACCACGCTGACGACCCGGATCCGGATCAACATCCCGGGTTCGCGGCCGATCCCGCCGGTCGTCGTCCGCAAGGCCGTGTCCGCCGGCGAGGACAAGGAACCGTCGGCCCCCGCCGCGGCGTCCCAGCCCGCGGGCGGATCCGGGGCGCCCGCGCCCGCGGACGCCCCGCAGGGCGAGCCGCAGAGCGACTGGTTCGCTCCGCGCCGGGGCTCCGGACCCCCGCCCGTGAAGGGCGGGGCCGCCAGGGGGGCGGCCCCGAGCGCACCCGCCGGGCGCCCGGCACTCGGCCCGGGCGGCGGCAGAGGAGCCACTGCGGCTCCCGTACCGGCCGGCAACGGGCCGGCCACCAGTGGGGGGACTGACATGCACAACGGAACCGGGCCCCAGGGCCCCGGCACCGGACTGCCCGCCCGGCAGCCCGGCGCTCCCGTACCACCGCGCGCGGGACTGCCCACCCGGCAGTCCGGCCCGCCCGCCCCCGGCGCCCGTTCGGGCTTCGGCGCGGGCGCCGCGGCCACCGGGGCCGGCTTCGGCGGCGGCCCCGCCATGGGCACCGCCCCCGGCCGCCCCGCCGCGCCGCAGGGCGGCCCCGCCGCGCCCGCGGCCCGCAACGCCTCCTACGGCCCCGGCCCGCAGGGCCAGGGCGGCCCCGGCTACGGCGGCGCACCCCAGCCCCCGGCACCGCAGGGCCCCGGCCCCCAGCACGCCGGCTACCCCGCCCCCGGCCCGCAGGGCCAGGGCGGCCCCAACGGACCGACCGGCGGCCCGGCCCTGGGCACCATGCCCGTCACCGCTCCCCGCGCCGACGACGACACCACCGCCATCCGGCAGTGGCCCGGCCCGGAGCTGGCCCCCGGCACGCCCGCCAACGGCGTCCCCGCCCAGCCCCGCACCCCGCAGCCCTTCCCCGGCGTGACGGCCCCCCTGAACCCGATGGACCCGATGGACCCCACGGGTCCCGAGGCCGCCGAGCCGGCCCCGCCGCCGCGGCCCGCGCCCGAGCCCAAGAAGGGCGGCGTCCGCAAGCGGTCCAAGCTGGTCCTCATGTGCACCGGCGTGGTCTCGCTCCTCGGCGTCACCTACGGCGCCGGACTGCTGCTGAACCACTCCGACGTGCCCAAGGGCACCACCGTCTTCGGCGTGGACATCGGCGGCACCCGCGACGAGGCCGTCAGCACCCTCGACCGCAGCTTCGGCAAGCGCGCCACCGCGCCGCTCCAGCTCCTCGTCGGCGACAAGCAGGTCGAACTCGCCCCCGAGAAGGCCGGACTGCGCCTCGACACCGCGGCCACCGTCCGCGGGGCCGCGGGCAGCGACTACAACCCCGTCTCGGTCATCAGCTCCCTCTTCGGGGAGTCCCGCACGGCCAAGGCCGAGATCCCGGTGGACGAGGAGAAGCTGCGCGCCGCGCTCCAGGCCCTCGCGGGCACCGCGGGCACCGCCGTCGAGGGCACCATCGTCTTCGAACCCGGCAAGGTCACCGCCGTCCCCGGCAAGGCCGGACAGGGCCTGGACGTGGACCGCGCGGTGCAGATCGTCACCGACGCCTACCGCGCCCAGATCGAGACGGGCACCGCCAAGCCCGTCGAGGTCCCCGTCACCGACAAGCAGCCCGTCGTGGACCAGGCCGAGCTGGACCGGGCCATGGAGGAGTTCGCCAAGCCCGCCATGTCCGCCAACGTGGTCGTCACCGCGGGCGGCCAGTCCATCCCCTTCGGGCCCAGCCGCTCCCTGCCGCAGATCCTCGGCATGAAGGTGGTCGACGGCAAGCTGGTCGAGACCTACGACCTCGAAGCCATCAAGCGGCTCAGCGGCGACACCTTCAAGGGCGTCCTGATCACCCGCGGCACCGGCGAGAAGACCGCCGTCACCCCGCAGGACATCGCCGCGGTCCTCGGCAAGGCCCTGCGCGGCACCACCGAGGCCGAGCGCAAGGCCGTCATCGAGACCGAGCCCAGCTGACCGCCGGGGCCCCGTACACCCCGTACGGGCGCCCCCACGGCCCTCCCGGAAGCCCCCGACGGACCCGTCCGCCGGGGGCTTCCGGCATTCCGCCCCTCGCCGGCCACCGCTCCGCCCACCCCACCCCCGCCGGCACCGTCACGGTCCCGGGCATGACAAAACAACCGTGATTCCGGGAGTAGTGGCGAGCGAAACCGGA
>NZ_JBEOSD010000285.1:0-4842 GCF_040302735.1 Streptomyces sp. NPDC097619
GCCCCGCCCCGCCCGCGACCCCCGGGCGCTTCCCGCTCGTCGCCGTCCCCGTCGACGTCGACAGCGCGGCCGCCGGCCGAGCCGGGTCCGGGGCCGAAGACGAAGGGGACGGCCGCCCCGACTGGTCCACCCTCGTCGGCGCCGACGAGCCGCAGCTCGCCCTCCGCGCCGGCGGGATCCTGGTGCCCCGCCTCGCCCGCACCGAGACCATCGCCTTCGACGGCGCCTGGCACCTCGGCAGCAAGCGCAAGGGCTCCCTGGAGGACCTCACCATCCTGCCCTCCGGCGGCGAACGGCCCCTCGGCGTCAACGAGGTCCGCGTCGGCATCCGCGCGGCCGGCCTCAACTTCCGTGACGTCCTCATCGCCCTCGGCACCTACCCGGGCGAGGCCCCGATCGGCAGCGAGGCCGCCGGCGTCGTCCTCGAAGTGGGCTCCGCCGTGACCGACCTGACCGTCGGCGACCGGGTCTTCGGCCTCATCCTCGACGCCTTCGGGCCGGTGGCCGTCGCCGACCGCCGGACCGTCGTCCGGATGCCGGACGACTTCACCTTCGTGCAGGCCGCCGCCCTCCCCGTGGTCTACCTGACGGCCTACTACGGGCTGGTGGACCTGGCCGGACTCCGCAGCGGCGAGAAGATCCTCGTGCACGCCGCCGCCGGCGGCGTTGGCATGGCCGCCGTGCAGCTGGCCCGGCACTTCGGCGCCGAAGTCCTCGCCACGGCGAGCGAGCCGAAGCGGGAGGCCGTCCGCGGCCTCGGCGTCCCCGACGCCGCCATCGCCTCCTCCCGCGACCTGTCCTTCCGCGAATCCTTCCTGGAGCTCACCGACGGCGCCGGCGTGGACGTCGTCCTCAACGCCCTCGCCGGGGAGTTCATCGACGCCTCCCTGGACCTGCTGCCCCGCGGCGGCCGCTTCGTCGAGATGGGCAAGGCCGACCTCCGCGACCCCGAGGTCGTCGCCGCCGACCACGCTGGCGTCCGCTACCGCTCCTACGACCTGCTGGAAGCCGGCCCCGAGCGGATCCAGGAGATGCTGACCGAGGTCGTCGCCCTCTTCGAGAAGGGCGTACTGGAACACGCCCCGATCCGCACCTGGGACGTCCGCCGCGGACCCGACGCCTTCCGCTTCCTCCGCGAGGGCCGCAACACCGGCAAGGTGGTCCTCACCGTCCCGGCCCCCCTCGACCCCGAGGGAACCGTCCTCGTCACCGGTGGCACCAGCGGCCTCGGCGCCCTCTTCGCCAAGCACCTCGCCGCCCACCACGGCATCAAGCACCTGCTGCTCGTCAGCCGCCGAGGCCCCGCCGCCGAGGGCGTCACCGAACTCGTCGAGGAACTCGCCGCCCTCGGCGCCGAGGCACGGGCCGCCGCCTGCGACGTCTCCGACCGCGACCGGCTCGCCGAACTCCTCGCCGGACTCGACCGACCCCTCGGCGCGGTCATCCACTCCGCGGGCGTCCTCGACGACGGCGTCATCGAAACCCTCACCCCCGAGCAGGTCGAACGGGTCATGCGCCCCAAGACCGACGCGGCCCTGAACCTGCACGAACTCACCGCGGACCTCGACCTGTCGGCGTTCGTCCTGTTCTCCTCCGTCGCCGCCATGATCGGCAGCCCGGGCCAGGCCAACTACGCCGCCGCCAACGCCTTCCTCGACGCCCTCGCGGCCGACCGGCGCGCCGCCGGCCTGCCCGCCACCTCCCTGGCCTGGGGCCTGTGGGGCGAGGCCACCGGCATGACCGGAGAACTCGGAGAAGCCGAGATCGCCCGCCTGTCCCGGCTCGGCGTCGCCCCCCTCTCCAACGACCTCGGCCTCGAACTCTTCGACCTGGCACGCCGGTTCGACGAGCCTCTCCTGGTACCCGCCCGCCTGGACCAGTCCGCCCTGCGCGCCCAGGCCCAGTCCGGACTGCTCCCCGCCCTGCTGCGCGGCCTCGTCAAGACCCCGGCCCGCCGCACCGAGACCGCCGGCGGCTCCCTCGCCGACCGCCTCGCCGGCATCGCCCCCGAGGACCGGGAGAGCTTCACCCTGGACCTCGTCCGCGCCCAGGTCGCCTCCGTCCTCGGTCACGCCTCCGCCGACGCCGTCGAAGCCGAACGCGCCTTCAAGGAGCTGGGCTTCGACTCCCTGGCCGCGGTGGAACTCCGCAACCGCCTCACCCCGGCCACCGGCCTCCGCCTGCCCACCACCCTGGTCTTCGACCACCCCAACCCGCTCGCCGTCGCCCGCTACCTCGTGGCCGCCGCCAGCCCCACCGGCACGCCCGCCGACACCGGCCGCCGCTCCGAAGAGGACGAGATCCGCGACCTGCTCGCCTCGATCCCCCTCGGACGACTCCGGCAGGCCGGACTCCTCGACGCCCTCGTCGAGTTGGCCGCCACGGACCCCTCCGACACCGCGGGCACCGACGAATCCGCCCTGTCCATCGAAGAGATCGACGACATGGACGTGGCCGCGCTCATCCGGATGACCCAGGAAGACGCGGAATGAGCGAAGACGCCACCACGTCCGATCCCAGAACAGCTCAGAACACGGCCGCCGGCACGCGGCCGAACGGGGGAACCAAGGCGATGTCCGCCAACCAGAACGAGCTCGTCGCAGCGCTCCGCAAATCCCTGAAGGAGACCGAGCGCCTGCGCCAGCAGAACCGCAGGCTCCTCGCACAGGCCACCGAACCCATCGCCATCGTCGGCATGAGCTGCCGCTACGCGGGCGGCGCCACCTCCCCGCAGGAACTGTGGCGCCTCCTCGCCGAAGGCCGCGACGGCATCACCGCCCTCCCCGCCGACCGCGGCTGGGACCTGGAGAACCTGTACGACCCCGACCCCGAGCAGTCCGGCAAGGTCTACGCCGAGGGCGGCGGCTTCGTCGACGGCGTCGGCGACTTCGACGCGGCCTTCTTCGGGATCAGCCCCCGCGAAGCCCTCGCCATCGACCCCATGCAGCGCCTCCTCCTGGAAGCCTCCTGGGAGGCCCTGGAGGACGCGGGCATCGCCCCCGGCTCCCTCCGCGGCACCGACACCGGCGTCTTCGCCGGAGCCGTCCTCTCCGACTACGGCAGCACCGGCGGCCCCGCCCAGCAGCCCGAACTGGAGGGCTTCCGCCTCGCCGGCACCGCCTCCAGCGTCGTCTCCGGCCGCGTCGCCTACAGCTTCGGCTTCGAAGGCCCCGCCGTCACCGTCGACACCGCCTGCTCCTCCTCGCTCGTCGCCATGCACCTGGCCTCGCAGGCCCTGCGCTCCGGCGAATGCTCCCTCGCCCTCGTCGGCGGCGTGACCGTCCTCGCGGGCCCCTTCCTGCTCCAGGAGTTCAGCCGGCAGCGCGGCCTCGCCACCGACGGCCGCTGCAAGCCCTACGCGGCCGCCGCCGACGGCACCGGTTTCTCCGACGGCGTCGGCCTGGTCGTCCTGGAACGCCTCTCGGACGCCCGCCGCAACGGCCACCGCGTGCTGGCCGTCATCCGTGGTTCCGCGATCAACCAGGACGGTGCGAGCAACGGCCTCACCGCCCCGAACGGACCCTCTCAGGAACGGGTCATCCGCCAGGCACTGGCCAACGCCGGACTCGCCCCCGGCGACGTGGACGCGGTCGAGGGCCACGGCACGGGCACCCGTCTGGGTGACCCGATCGAAGCCCAGGCGCTGTTGGCGACGTACGGGCAGGAGCGGGCCGGGAACGGCCCCCTGCGGCTCGGCTCCATCAAGTCCAACATCGGCCACACCTCCGCTGCGGCGGGCGTGGCCGGCGTCATCAAGATGGTGATGGCGATGCGGCACGGAGTGCTGCCGCAGACCCTCAACGTCGACGAGCCCTCCCCGGACATCGACTGGACCGCCGGCGAGGTCCGCCTCCTCACCGCCGCCGAGAAGTGGCCCGCCGGAGAGCGGCTGCGCCGCGCCGGCGTCTCCTCCTTCGGCATCAGCGGCACCAACGCCCACCTCATCCTCGAAGAGGCCCCGGCCGCCGAGGAGACCCGGACCCCCGCCGGCGACACGGGAACCGGCGACGGCACCGAGACCGGCGACACGGTCACCGGAGCGGGCGTCGACGGAAGCACCGCCCCCGGCCGCGACCTGCCGCCGGTCCTCCCGGTGGTGCTGTCCGGCAAGAGCGCGGCGGCGGTGGCCGCCCAGGCGGAGCGCCTGCGCGCCCACTTGCTCGCCCGACCGGAACTGCCCCTGGCGGACGTGTCCTTCTCCGCCGTCTCCTCGCGGACCCAGTTCGACCGTCGCGCGGCCGTCGTCGCCGCCGACCGCGACGAGCTGATCGCCGCCCTGGCCGGCCTCACGGACGAGCGCTGGGAGTCCGGCGGCGGTGCCGTGGTGTCGGGGAAGACGGGTTTCCTGTTCACGGGTCAGGGTGCGCAGCGGGCGGGGATGGGTGCGGGTCTTGCCGCTGCTTATCCGGTGTTCGCGGCGGCGTTGGACGAGGTGTGCGAGTTCATCGATCCGCTTCTCGGGCGGTCGCTGAAGGAGTTGCTGTTCGCGGCGGAGGGTTCGGCGGAGGCCGGGCTGTTGGATCGTACGGAGTTCACGCAGGCCGGGTTGTTCGCGGTCGAGGTGGCGCTGTTCCGCCTGGTGGAATCCCTCGGGGTGAAGGCCGATGTGCTGATCGGGCATTCGGTCGGTGAGCTGGCCTGTGCGCACGTGGCGGGGGTTCTCTCCCTGTCGGATGCGGCGCGGTTGGTGGTGGCGCGGGGTCGTCTGATGGGTGCGCTGCCCGAGGGCGGCGGGATGGTGGCCGTCCAGGCCGCCGAGGACGAGGTCGTGTCCTCGCTGGAGGGCTTCGCGGGTCGGCTGTCGGTCGCGGCGGTGAACGGGCCGCGTGCGGTGGTGGTGTC
>NZ_JBEOSD010000286.1:0-4837 GCF_040302735.1 Streptomyces sp. NPDC097619
GACGGCGAGGGGAGCGATCGCGGACGCCCGCGCGGGGATCACGGGGTGAAGCGCAGCACCTGCGGGTCGTGGTCGCTGTTCTGGTCCGCGAACTCGGCGTTGATGTGCACGCTGTCGTACGTGAAGTTCTTGATGGCGGGGCTGGTCAGGATCTGGTCCAGCACCTGGGAGTTGCCCTGGTACACGTACGAGTAGCGCTCCGTCCGCGGCAGGGACTTGATCGCCGGGTAGAGGGCGCCGCCGTCGGTCAGGGCCTCGGTGGTGGCGGAGAACTCGAAGTCGTTGATGTCGCCGAGCACGAGCACGTTCGCGTTCTTCTGGACCGCCAGCACCTCCTTCACGAAGGTGTTCACGGCCTGGGCCTGGAGCAGCCGCTTGGCCTCCGAGGAGCGCGCCGGGGGCTGGTGGTGCGAGGTCAGGCCCTCGTCGCCGCCCTTGGAGCCGAAGTGGTTGGCGATCACGATGACCGGACGGCCGCGGAAGGTGAACTGGCCCGCGAGCGGCTTGCGGCTGGCCTCCCAGGCGGCGTTCGCCGGGTCGATCCGGCCGGGGGAGTGCGTCAGCTGGGCGTGGCCCTTCTCGCGCACGACGCCGGTGGCGGTGGTCGCGCCGCCCGCGTCGCGGTCGGTGAAGGAGACCCGCGCCGGGTTGAAGAGGAAGACCTGGCGGATGTTGCCGCCGGGCTCGCCGCCGTCCTTGTTGTTCTCCGGGTCCACCGAGCGCCACTCGTACGCCGGGCCGCCCGCCGCCTTGATGGCGTCGGTGAACTTGGCCACGGTCTGGCCGGCGGCGACGGTGCCGTCGTTCTTCGCCCCGTTGTCGTCCTGGATCTCCTCCAGGGCGAGGATGTCGGGGGAGGCCAGGTTCTCCACGACGGCCTTGGCCAGCGCGTCGAACTTCTCCTGCGGGTCGGTGGGGTCGAGGTTCTCCACGTTGTACGTGGCCACGGCCAGCTCACCGGGCTTCTGCGCCTTGGTCTTCTCGCGCTCCAGGCCCTTGGACTGCACGGTGCCCAGGGTCCGCGCCACCAGGGTGTAGCCGCCGAACTGGTTGTAGTCCAGCGGGCCTTCGGTGGTGCCGGTCAGGCGGTCGCCGACATCGGCCTTCGGGAAGGGCTGCTGGGCCACGGGGGCCAGCTGCTGGATCTGGAGGCGACCGGTGTTCTGCGACTCGTACGAGCCGTAGACGGTGCCGCCGCGCTTGGCGTTGTTCTCCCAGCCCTTGACGGTGACCCACAGCTCCGAGTACGGGTCCGTGGCGCCGACCACCCGGGAGGTGCCGATGCGGACGTTCATGCCCTCCAGGGACTCGTAGTAGTCCAGGGCGTAGGTGTACGGGTCCAGGGTCAGACCGTTGATGCTGCCGCCCGCGGCCGGGTCGCCCTCGGGGGCGTACAGCTCCGGCACCGTGTACTCGTTGATCCGCGGGGCCTCGGGCAGGGCGTTGCCGGAGGAGACCACGGTGACCACGGGCTTGCTGATCTGGGTCACGGACTGGTTGCCGGAGGTCAGGCCGCCGGGCACGTACTCCCCGACCAGGCCGGAGACGGTGACGGCGTCGCCGACGGCGACGGTCGGGACCGAGCTGGTGAAGACGAACACGCCCTCGCTGGTGGCGGCGTCGTCGTCGGCCTGCGGGTCCTGGATCCAGAAGCCGCGGGAGCCGTAGCTGCGGACGCCCGTGACGATGCCCTCGACCCCGGTCACCTGCTTGCCGGTGTAGGGGGAGGTGCGGGTGGCGCCCTGGATGTCGTGGATGCGCGGCTGCCCGTCGTCCTCCGAGGAGGCGACGGCGGAGGAGGTGGCTCCGGCGAGCAGGCCGGCGGCCAGCGCGGAGGCCACGACGGCCGCCACGGCGGCGGAACGGGAGGAACGGGCGGATATGGATCCGGTCACCTGCGGACGGGAACGCATGGGCAGAACTCCGGTGTGTGGATGAGGGAAACGGAGTGGTGTGCGATCTGTGTGAGATCTACGCGCGTCAATCTCTTGGCTGACCAGGCGGGTTGTCAAGGGTTCCCGGGGGTACGTGAGCCGGCCATCAGGTGAACCGGCCGGGATGGGATGAAATGCGTCTACTCTGGGGCCCGCGACGGTGCCGTCGGACGGGGGCCGACCGGCCGCCGGCACCGGCCCGTTCGCGCCGGTCCGCCCTGCCGGACCCGCCCGGCCCGCGGCCCGGCCGGCCGCGGCGGCGCCCACGCCCCACCGTCACGAGGAGACCCCGATGTCCGCTGAGCGCCCCTCGCTGCCGCCGGTACGGCTGCACCCCGACGCGGAGCTGGCCCGCGCGGCCCTGTCCGCGCCGCTGTTCGCGCGCGCGGTGCGGCTGGCCCGCTGGTCGGGCCCGGAGACCCGGGTCGGCGCCGGCGGCGAACTCCTCGACGACCAACTGCCGGAGGCCGCCGAGCACCTCGGGCTCGACGAGGGCCCGGAGGGCCGGGCGTACGCGAGCGAGGCGTGGCGGGTCGCCCTGGAGACCGGCCTCGTCGAGGTCACGGAGGGTGCGGAGGACACCGGTGGGGACGGGGACGCCGGCGGCACCGTGACCCGCGGCGAGGACCTGGCGCTGGTCACCGGCGGCACCCCGGCGGACGTGCTGGACCTGTGGTTGGCGGCCCTGGACGCCGCCGTGGCCGACGCTGCGGTGCCCGAGCTCGACGACCTGGTGGACGCCCTCGACGCGGGCGGTGAGATCGACTTCGGCCGGCTGGGCTGGGACCCGCAGGCCGAGGAGGACTTCCTGGACGGGGTCCTCGGCAACCTCTACCTGCTCACCGTCGCGGAGGGCGGGGCCGGCGAGGGGCCGGTGCCGCTGCCGGTGCTGGCGGCCTCGGCGATCGTGCCGGAGGAGATGGACGAGCCCACCGACGAGGTGCTGGAGGAGGTCTCCGAGGCGATGATGCGGCTGGACGGCCAGTTCCGGCAGTTGGAGGCGGTGGGTCTCGTCGAATACCGGCCGGTGGACGAGGAGTTGATGGCCGAGATCGAGGAGGACGGACCGGCGGACCGCGTCGCCGACGCGGCCGGTGCCGAGGGCGCCGGTGACGACGGGGACGTGTCGCGGTACGGGCTGGTGCGGCTCACCCCGCTGGGGGTGTTCGGGGTCCGGGCCCGCCTGCTGGAGGCCGGGGTCGCGGCCCCGGCGGTCGGGGACCTCGCGGAGGAGGGCGCCGACGTCCTGCTCGACGCGGTGGCCCACTACCCGGAGGAGCCCGCGCAGTCCGAGATCGAGGCGTGGTTGGCCCGCCGCGAGGTGTCGGGGGCGGTGGCCGAGCTGCTGGCGGCGGCCCGGGGCGGGGACCCGGAGGGCCCGCTGCGCCGGCTGCACTGCCAGCAGGCCCTGGCCCTGGCCGGTCCGGAGGCCGAACCGGAACTGCGGGCCGTACTCGACGACCCGGAGCTCGGCGGGCTGGCCCGGGTGTGGCTGGCCGAGCGGGGGGCCGCCGGGGTGCCCGCGCCCGGTCAGGAGATGGTGTTCTGGCTGACCGTGGACACGATCGCCGCGCAGTTGGGCGGCGGCGGGGAGCCGGAGGGGCTGGCCGAGCTGATGGCCGGCCTGACGGAGGGGCACCCGGGCTTCTTCGAGACGGCCTGGCGGGTGGAGCACCCGGCCACGGCCGAGGTGCTGGAGGCGATGGGCCGGCTGCACCCGGACCGCAAGGCCGCCAAGGAGGCCCGCAAGGCGGCCTTCAAGGCCCGCTCCCGGCAGTCCTGAGCGGTTCCCGGCCGTCGGCGTCCTCGACGGCCGGGGCCGGGGCGACGGCCCGGTGCGTGACGGCCCGGGGTCAGTGCCGCCCGAGCGGGTGCCCGTCGCGGCCCTCGCCCCGGCGGGGTGCCGGGGGGCGGGGTGCCGGGACGGGCCGGTCGGTCCACCCGGCGGGCGGCTCCCCGGCATGCGCGGCCTCGGTGCGGGCGGCGGCCGCCCACTCCTCCAGCAACTGCTCGTACGCCTCGGACGGCCACTCCTCGTCCCCGCGCTGATCGACCAGGAGGCGGATCGCGTCGTTGACCTCGGCGGCGGACGGGCGCACCGGGTCTGCGGGGATGAGGGCGTTGTACATGGCATCCAGGTTAGGGGCGGGCGCCGACAGTCACTTCCGGGTCATTGCGGAATGTGTCATCTGCGGCCCGCCCCATTCCTCAAAGTGCCTGCGCAGCGGGCTTGACCATGCCCCGCACTGTGCGGGACTTCACAAACTCGCCCATGGCCGTCATCTCCCATTCGCCCGAGAACTGCCGGATCAGCTTCGCCATCATCACGCCCGTCTGGGGCTCGGCGGAGGTGAGGTCGAAGCGGGCCAGCTCCTCGCCGCTGGCGGCGTCGATGAGGCGGCAGTAGGCCTTGGCCACGTCGGTGAACTTCTGGCCCGAGAACGAGTTCACGGTGAACACCAGACCGCTGACCTCCGCGGGCAGCCGCCCGAGGTCCACCACGATCACCTCGTCGTCCCCGGCGCCCTCGCCGGTGAGGTTGTCCCCGGAGTGCTTGATGGCGCCGCCGAGGATCTGGAGCTTGCCGAAGTAGCAGCTGTCGATGTGGTTGCGCTGGGGGCCGTAGGCGATGACGGAGGCGTCGAGGTCGATGTCCTTGCCGCGGAAGGCGGGCTCCCAGCCGAGGCCCATCTTCACCTGGGAGAGCAGCGGACGACCGCCCTTGACCAGGGACACGGTCTGGTTCTTCCGGAGGTCGACCCGGCCCTTGTCGAGGTTGATCTTCCCGGTGGGGGCGGCGGCCGGCGGCGGCGGGGTGGGGGCCTGGCCGAACTGGGCAGGGTGGCAGCTCGGCCTGCGGCGTCCGCTCTCCCGTGATCGGGTCCACCCGCGCCCAGCCCTTG
>NZ_JBEOSD010000287.1:0-4774 GCF_040302735.1 Streptomyces sp. NPDC097619
AAGCGTCCCAAGGCGGACGAGCCCCTCGCCATCGTCGGCATGGCCTGCCGCTACCCGGGCGGGGTCACCTCGCCCGACGAACTGTGGAAGCTGGTGGCCGAAGGCCGCGACGCCATCGCGGGCCTGCCCACCGACCGCGGCTGGGACCTGGAGAACCTGTACCACCCCGACCCGGAACAGCCGGGCAAGATCTACGCCAACGGCGGCGGCTTCCTGACGGGAGCCGGTGACTTCGACGCCGGCTTCTTCGGGGTCAGCCCCCGCGAGGCCCTGGGCATGGACCCGCAGCAGCGCCTGCTCCTCGAAACCACCTGGGAGGCCCTGGAGAACGCCGGCATCGACCCGGCCACCCTCCGCGGCACCGACACCGGCGTCTTCACCGGCGTCGTCGCCACCGACTACGGCCTCGCCACCCCGCCGGAACTCGAAGGCTTCCGGCTGACCGGCACCACGTCGAGCGTGGTCTCGGGCCGTGTGGCCTACACCCTGGGCCTGGAGGGCCCGGCCGTGTCCGTGGACACCGCCTGCTCCTCCTCGCTCGTCGCCCTGCACCTGGCCTCCCAAGCGCTGCGGTCCGGCGAGTGCTCCATGGCCCTCGTCGGCGGCGTCACCGTCCTCTCCGGCCCCTTCCTGCTCCAGGAGTTCAGCCGGCAGCGGGGCCTGGCCGCAGACGGCCGCTGCAAGTCCTATGCGGCCGGCGCCGACGGCACCGGCTTCTCCGACGGCGTCGGCCTGGTGGTGCTGGAGCGTCTGTCGGACGCGCAGCGCAACGGCCACCGCATCCTGGGACTGGTGCGGGGCTCGGCGGTCAACCAGGACGGCGCGAGCAACGGTCTGACGGCTCCGAACGGTCCCTCGCAGGAGCGGGTGATCCGGCAGGCGCTGGAGAACGCGGGCCTGTCGGCGGCGGATGTCGACGCGGTCGAGGGCCACGGCACGGGCACCCGTCTGGGTGACCCGATCGAGGCACAGGCGCTGTTGGCGACGTACGGGCAGGATCGGGCCGGGAACGGCCCGCTGCGGCTCGGTTCCATCAAGTCGAACATCGGTCACACGTCTGCTGCGGCGGGCGTGGCCGGTGTCATCAAGATGGTGATGGCGATGCGGCACGGAGTGCTGCCGCGGACCCTCAACGTGGACGAGCCGTCCCCGTACATCGAGTGGTCCTCCGGTGAGGTGGAGCTGCTGACCGAGGCGGCCGAGTGGTCCGCGACGGGTGACCGTCCGCGCCGCGCCGGTGTCTCCTCCTTCGGCGTCAGCGGCACCAACGCCCACGTGATCATCGAGGGAGCGCCGGAGGCGTCGACCTCCGCGCCGACCACGGAGGATCACACCCCCGCCCGGCCGCTCCCGGTGGTGCTGTCCGGCAAGAGCGCGGCGGCGGTGGCCGGCCAGGCCGAGCGCCTGCGGGCCCACCTGCTGGAACGTCCTGAGCTGACGTTGTCCGACGTGGCGTACTCCGCCGTCGTCTCGCGGGCGCAGTTCGACCGGCGGGCCACGGTGGTGGCCGCCGACCGCGAGGAACTGCTCGCACGGCTTGCCCTCCTCACGGAGGACCAGACCGGTGCCGTGGTGTCGGGGAAGACGGGTTTCCTGTTCACGGGTCAGGGTGCGCAGCGGGCGGGGATGGGTGCGGGTCTTGCCGCTGCCTATCCGGTGTTCGCGGCGGCTTTGGACGAGGTGTGTGCGGCGGTCGATCCGTTGCTGAGTCGGTCGTTGAAGGAATTGCTGTTCGCGGTCGAGGGTTCGGCGGAGGCCGGGCTGCTGGATCGTACGGAGTTCACGCAGGCGGCGTTGTTCGCGGTCGAGGTGGCGCTGTTCCGTCTGGTGGAATCCCTCGGGGTGAAGGCCGATGTGCTGATCGGGCATTCGGTCGGTGAGCTGGCCTGTGCGCACGTGGCGGGGGTTCTTTCCCTGGCCGATGCGGCGCGGTTGGTGGTGGCGCGGGGTCGTCTGATGGGTGCGCTGCCCGAGGGTGGCGGGATGGTGGCCGTGCAGGCCGCCGAGGACGAAGTCCTGCCCGGTCTGGCCGAGTTCGCCGGTCGGCTGTCGATCGCCGCGGTGAACGGGCCGCGTGCGGTGGTGGTGTCCGGTGACCTGGAGGCGATCGAGGAATGGCTGCCGCAGTGGCAGGACCGCAAGACGACCCGACTTCGGGTCAGTCACGCGTTCCACTCGCCTCTGATGGAACCGATGCTCGCCGAGTTCCGGGCCGTGGCGGAGGGCTTGTCCTTCCGGGAGCCTCAGATCGCGGTGGTCTCCAACCTGACCGGTGGTCTCGTCAGCTCCGAATTGACCGATCCCGCCTACTGGGTGAGCCACGTCCGTGAGGCCGTCCGCTTCGCCGACGGCATCCGCACCCTCACCGACGAAGGTGTGACCCGCTTCGTCGAGATCGGCCCCGATGCCGTCCTGACCGCGATGGCGCGGCAGGCGGTCGAGGACGAGGACCTGGCGGTCTTCGTCCCGGCCCTGCGGGCACGCACGTCCGAGGCCGAAGCCTTCGCGGGCTTCCTCGGACAGGCCCACGCCGCCGGGATCGGCATCGACTGGGACGCGTTCTACGCCGGGACCGGCGTGCGGCGCGTGGACCTGCCGACGTACGCGTTCCAGCGGGAGCGGTACTGGATCGCTCCGGGGGCCGGTTCCTCCGATCCCGGTGCGGCCGGGCTCGGCCGGATCGACCACCCGGTGCTGGTGGCCGGGGTGCGCGTCGGTGACCGGGACGAGTGGCTGTTCACCGGCCGGATCTCCACGACCACGCAGCCCTGGACGCAGGACCACGGGGTCCTCGGCCGGATCGTCGTGCCCGGCACGGCCCTGGTCGAGATCGTCGGCGCGGCCGGCCGTGAGGTCGGCAGCATCCTCCTCGACGAGCTGGTGCTCGAAGCGCCGCTGATCCTCGACGCGGACGCCGAACTGCGCGTCCAGGTGACCGTCGGAGAGGCGGACGAGGACGGCCGTCGGCCCGTCGCGATCTACTCCCAGCCCGCAGACGGGCGTCAGGACGGCACCTGCCACGCCCGTGGTCTGCTGGCCGTGGACGAGACCGCCGGCGCCACCGGCGCCTGGGCGCCGACCGAGTGGCCGCCCGTGGACGCCGACACGATCGCCGTGGACGCCTTCTACGCACGCCTCGCCGACATCGGCTTCGACTACGGGCCCGTCTTCCAGGGCATGCAGGCCGCTTGGCGGGACGGCGACGAGGTGTTCGCCGAGGTGGCGCTGCCGGACGAGGACGCCGACGGAGCCAAGGGCTTCGGTATCCACCCGGCGCTCTTCGACGCCTCCCTGCACGGTGGACTCGACTGGCTCGACCGCGGTGACGGCTCGGCCCGCCTGCCGTTCTCCTGGTCCGGCGTCCGCTTCGGGCGCGGCGGCCAGGCCCGGGTCCGGGTGCGGATCGCCTCGGCCGGTGACGCGGCCCTGCGCGTGGACGTGGTCACCGAGCAGGGTGAACCCGTCGTGTCCGTCGCACAGTTGGCCTTCCGTACCGTCGAGCAGGCGCAGCTGGAGGCCGCGGCCGGACAGGACGGCCCCGATTCCCTGTACCGGGTGGAGTGGAGCGAGCTCGCCGCCGGCGACTCCGGTACGGCCGACGCCCCGCGCGTGGCCCTGCTGGACGAGGTCCTGGCCGCCCGTGAGGCGGGCGAGGACGCGGCGACGCCCGAGCTGGTGGTCGCCGTCATCCCCGAGGCGACTCCGCGGGACGGGTACTCCCCGGCCCACGCGGTCACCGAGGACACGCTGCGCCTCCTCCAGGAGTGGGTCGCGGACGAGCGGTTCGCCGGTGTCCGGCTGGCCGTGGTGACCCGAGGTGCCGTCGCCGTCGGCGCGGAGGCCCCGAACCCGGACCAGGCCCCCATCTGGGGTCTGGTGCGCAGCGCCCAGTCCGAACACCCCGATCGTTTCCTGCTCGTGGACGTTCAGGACGGGGAACTGCCGGACTGGAAGGCCGTTCTGGCGACGGAGGAACCGCAACTCACCCTGCGAGAGCAGCGGATGTACGCCCCTCGCCTGGTCAAGGTCACCGCTTCGCCGTCGGCGCGGACCCCGTTGGATCCGGCGGGCACGGTCCTGATCACCGGTGGTACGGGTGGTCTGGGTGCGGCGTTCGCGGAGCACTTCGTGCGCGAGTACGGGGCTCGGAACCTGCTGCTCCTGAACCGTCGTGGTCCGTCCGCCGAGGGTGTCGCGGAGCTGGTGGCCGGTCTGGAGGAGTTGGGCGCGCGGGTGCGGGTGGAAGCCTGCGACGTGGCCGATCGGTCACAACTCGCGCGGATCATCGACTCGTTGGAGCGGCCGCTGACGGCGGTCGTGCACGCGGCCGGTGTCCTCGACGACGGCGTCATCGACGCCCTCACCCCCGAACAGCTGGCTCGGGTCCTGCGACCCAAGGTCGACGGCGCCCGCCACCTGCACGAGCTGACCGAGGGCTCCGACCTCGCGGCCTTCGTGCTCTTCTCCTCCGTGGCCTCGCTGATCGGCAGCCCCGGTCAGGCGAACTACGCGGCCGCGAACTCCTACCTCGACGCCCTCGCCGCCTCCCGCCGCGCGGCGGGACTGCCCGCCACGGCACTGGCCTGGGGCCTGTGGGCGACGGCCGGCGGCATGGCCGGTGAACTCGGCGAGGCCGAGATCGCCCGCCTGGAACGCATGGGCACCGCCGCCCTGCCCACCGACCTCGGTCTGGGGTTGTTCGATCGGGCGTTGGGTGTGGGTGAGGCGTTGTTGGCGCCGGTGTTGTTGGATGTGGCGGCGTTGCGGGTGCAGG
>NZ_JBEOSD010000288.1:0-4608 GCF_040302735.1 Streptomyces sp. NPDC097619
GTGCGGTCCCCCTTGTTGTAGCGAGCCGGCCAGGGTTTTGCAACTAGGGCTACGCCGCCAAGGTCCCCGACCTGTTGAAACTGGCGAACAAGGCCGAGGCCGAGGCCGCGCTGACCCATGCGGCGGCGCTGCGCGCCCAGCAGAAGGCCGCGGAGGCCACGGCGCAGGAGGCCCGTGCCGGGATCGCCGCCCACGAGGCCGTCCGGCTCGCCGGGCTGGCCGCGATGCGGGCCGCGAACGCGTTCCAGGCGGCCGACCGCACCAAGGAGGAGGCCGCCGGCGCGGTCCGCGAGGCCGCCATGGCCCGCGTCCAGTCCGGCATCGCCGTGCGCGCCTCCGCCGCCGCCCGTTCCACCGCGGCGGGCATCGCCGAACCCGCGAACACCGCGATCGCGCTGACCGCCCCATTCGCCGGTAAGGACGCCGACGCGGACTTCGCCGCCGAGGTGGCGGCCGCCGCCGAGCAGATGGGCGCCGAGCAGGTCGCCTCCGCCGAGGCCAAGGCCACGGAGGCGATCAAGGCCGCGGAAGCCGCCGAAGCCGCCGCGAAGCGGGCCAACGCCCAGGTCGCCCCGGCGTACCAGGCCGCCGCCGAGGCCGCCCGGTCGGCCGCGAACGCCGCCCGGTCCGCCGCGGCCGCGATGAAGTCCGCCGCCGCCGCCGCGGAGGAGGGCGCCAAGGCACGCGCCGCGGCCGCCCGCGCCTCCCAGGCCGACGCCCAGGCGCAGGCCGACGCCAAGCTGGCCCGCGAGGCCGCCATCGCGGCCTTCGCCGACGCCACCGCCGCCCGCAACGCCGCGAACCAGGCCGAGGCCGAAGCGTCCCGCGCCCGAGGGGCCGCCGCCGAGGCCGACAGCCACGCCGTCGCCGCGGGCAGCGCCGCTTCGCTCGCCGAGAACGAGGCGGCCACCGCGCGGGGCGCCGCCGCCCAGGCCGAGAAGGACGCCGCCGACGCCGGGAAGTTCGCCGAATCGGCCGAGGGCCACGCCAAGTCCGCCGAGGCCGCCGCGAAGAACGCCAACACCTACGCGCGCGAGGCCGACGAGGCGGCCACCAAGGCCGAGGAGTACCAGCGCGAACAGGAGGCGAAGGCCCGCGAGGCCGCCGCGAAGGAGGCACAGCAGAAGGGCGACACCTCGAAGCTCACCCCCTGGGAGATCGAGGCCCTGAAGGCCGCGGGGATCTCCCCGGAGGACTACGAGAAGGCCCGGGCCCTCGCCGACAAGGACATCCTCGACTTCCTCATGGAGAACGGCGGCGAGATCATCGTCGACCTGCTCTTCGAGGACATCAAGAAGTGCTTCGTCGAGGGTGACTTCGAAGCGTGCTTCTGGACCGTGGTGGGCGCACTCCCCTGGGGCAAGGCCCTCCAGGTGATCAAGGCCACCCCGGCGATCACCAAGGCCCTCGTCAAGATCGTGGGCGGGCTGAACCACTTCCTCGACACCTCCGCCGCGGCGAAGAAGCTCATCTCCCGCAGCAAGGAACTGATCGACAAGCTCCGCAAGAACCCGCCGTGCCCGGACCCCGGCAACAGCTTCGTGCCCGGCACCCCGGTCCTGATGGGCGACGGCACGTACCTCCCGATCCAGGAGGTACGCGCGGGCGACAAGGTGCTGGCCACCGACCCGACCACCGGCCGCACCGGTCCGCACGCCGTCACCCGCCTCATCACGGGCGAGGGCGAGAAGTCCTTGCGCGTGCTCACCGTCGACACCGACGGCCCGGCGGGCGACGCCACCGCCGCTGTCACCGCCACCGACGGCCACCCCTTCTGGGCGGCCGGCCGGGGCGCCTGGGTGGACGCCGCCGACCTGCGGGTCGGCGACACCCTCCGCACGCCGGACGGCACCGTGCGCGAACTCGTCGGGGTCGACGCCCGTCAGGAAACCCTGCGGGTGTACAACCTGACGGTCGCCGACGTGCACACGTACTACGTGCTGGCGGGCGCCACCGCGCTGCTGGCGCACAACTCCACCTGCAAGCTGTTCGGCGCGGCCCTCAAGACCGCCGAGATGGCGAATCCGCTCATCGAGAGCCTGCAGAAGACCGGTAAGCTGCCCAGCCACTACGTCACCAAGGACCAGGCCAAGGCCGCCGGCTGGGAAGAGGGCAAGGCCCTGGGCAACCACCTCAAGGACGCCCAGATCGGCGGGGACGTCTTCGAGAACAAGGACGGCAAGCTGCCCGACTATCCGGGCCGGATCTGGTTCGAGGCCGACATCGGCCTCACCAACCAGATGAAGCGGTCCAAGCAGCCCGGCACCCGCCTGGTGTGGTCCTCCGACGGCCTCGCCTACGTGACCTTCGACCACTACGACTCCTTCTACCTGCTCCCGAACTGGAGGTGACCCCGATGCGGGTCGTCATCGACGGTGCCGCGGTCCGGACCCCGGCGGACGTGCACGCCACGCTCTCCCGGGCGCTGGACTTCGGCCCCTACTACGGGCGGAACCTCCAGGCCCTCTGGGACCGGCTCACCACCGACGTGGAGCGGCCCGTGGAGCTGGTCTGGCAGGACGCGGACCTCAGCCGGGCCGCCCTCGGCGAGATCCCGTTCGCCCAGTTCCGCGACCTCTTCCTGGAGGTCGAGGAACGCGACGCCGGCAACGCCCCCGGCGCCCGCTTCACGGTGACCTTCGTCTAGGAGGTCCCCCGGCCGCGGCCCGGACGACGGCCCGCTCCGGAACACGACGACGCCCCGCACGGAAGATCCGTGCGGGGCGTCGTCACCTCTCCGGGCGGGGCGGTCAGACCCGGGCGCGGGCCGCCTCCAGGGCGTCCTTGACCTGCCGGGCCACGCGGGCCGCGTCGGCGGGGACGTTCACCACGTCGGTGGTGTTCATGTCGATCACCAGCACCTCGCTCGCCGAGTAGTGCTTGTGCACCCAGTCGTCGTAGCCGGACCACAGGGTCCGGTAGTACTCGATCAGGCTGTCGTCCTGCTCGAAGTCACGGCCCCGCAGCCCGATCCGGTGCAGCACCGTCTCGAAGTCCGCCTTCAGGTACACCATGAGATCGGGGGCCTTGCGGTAGGGCAGGCCGTCGATCTCCTTCATCATCTCGTCGAGCAGGCCCTCGTACACCCGCATCTCCAGCGAGCTGATCCGGCCCAGGTCGTGGTTGACCTTCGCGAAGTACCAGTCCTCGTAGATGGAGCGGTCCAGCACGTTGTTCCCCTGCTTGTACGCCTCCTTGATCGAGGCGAACCGGGTCTGGAGGAAGTACAGCTGGAGGAGGAACGGGTACCGCTTGGCCTGGATCTCCTCGGGAGTGGACGTGTAGAAGAGCGGCAGGATCGGGTTGTCGTCCACGCTCTCGTAGAAGACCTCGCTGCCGAGCTCGGTCGCGAGCAGCTCGGCCACGCTCGTCTTGCCGATGCCGATCATGCCTCCGACGCAGATCACTGGCATTCCTCACTTCTCCCTGGCGGTCTTCCGATCACGGGCGGACGCACGCGCGCACCCCACCCCCCTGGGGCACCGGTGACCCGACGCCCGTGGCGCGCCCCACGGCCAGTGGCCCGCGGTTCCCCTCGGCCCCGGTCCGGTCCGCGGACCGCCCGCCCCGGAGCACAAGCGAAAAGCCGCCCCCTCATCCCTTGAGAGAACGGCTACCGGCCCGCGTTTCCGCACGGCCTGGACGACAGGACCGAACCTGCGGCCTGATGACCCCGAGACCGGCAGGTTACCCGAACCCCCCGGTCGGCCAGGAATCCCGGACCACCGGGCCGGCGGGCGGCGCTTCGGGGACACGAAAAAGCCGCCCTCCCACGGATGAGAGAACGGCTTCCGACCTGCGTTTCCGCGTGGTCGGGACGACAGGATTTGAACCTGCGACCCCTTGACCCCCAGTCAAGTGCGCTACCAAGCTGCGCCACGTCCCGGCTTGCTGACCTGGGGTTTCCCCCGCGTCGGCTTGCAGGAAGAACATTACCCCACTGAGCGGGGTGCCTCGGCACCCGTGATCGTCCGGCTTCAGAATGGAGTCGTGGAGACGAACGCGGGGCGGGACCGGGACGGGGCGGGGCGGGCGCGGAACGCGCGCCCGCGGGACGGGCTGGGGCGACCGCTGCCCTACGGGACGCCGGGGGTGGAGCGGCAGCCGGAGGGCGTGGTGCGGGAGCCGGCGGCGACGGTGCGGGAGGCGCAGCGGCTGCTGGACGCGGGGATGCCCTTCCACGCGCACGAGGTGTTCGAGGACGCCTGGAAGAGCCGGCCGGAGGCCGAGGAGGGGTTGTGGCGGGGGCTGGCGCAGCTCGCCGTCGGGCTGACGCACGCGGCGCGGGGCAACGCGGTGGGCGGGGCGCGGCTGCTGCGGCGGGGTGCGGCCGGGATCGGGGCGGCCGGGCCGGCGGGGTTCGCGCTCCGGCACGGGATCGACGAGCCGGGGTTGGTGCGGTGGGCCGGTGAGCTGGCGGGGCGGGTGTCGGGCGGGGCGGGTCCGGTGGACCCGGCGGTCGAGGCGCCCCGGCTGTCGGTGCGCGGCGGGCGGGGTACGGGCACCGCTGAGGGGGATCCGGGGGCCGGGGGCTGACGCCTGCCGTCCGGAGCCGCCCGGTGCCGCCCGCCCAACTGCCGGACGAACGGATTCTGCGGGAAGTCATCG
>NZ_JBEOSD010000289.1:0-4324 GCF_040302735.1 Streptomyces sp. NPDC097619
GTCAGGGGCATGTCAGAGGGACTTTCGGGCCGCCGTCCCCATGAACTTCGTGAAGTTCTTCACAAGGAAAAAGGGCCCGTCCGCCGCTGTGCGGGGGCCGGAAGGATCAGAGAGTGATCTTCCAGCTGTTGATGTAGCCGACGTCCTGCGCCGCCACGTCCTTGACCTGGAGCTTCCAGATGCCGTTGGCGACCTCGCTGGAGGCGTTCACGGTGTACTGGGTGACCAGGTTGTCCGCCGAGTCGGAGCTGGAGTTCTTCAGCCGGTAGGCGGTGCCGTCCGGGGCGATCAGGTCGATGACCAGGTCACCGCGGTAGGTGTGCACGATGTTCACGTCCACCTTGGTGGTGGCCGGGGCGTTGCCCGCCACGCCCGAGACCGTGATCGGCGAGGTCACCGCGGCACCGGGGGAGTCCGGGATGTTCACGTCCGTGGTGTTCTCGAAGGACGGGCCGGGCGGGACCGGGGTGGAGGCGCCGAGGTTCCACAGCGCGTAGGCGATGGCGTCGCTGTTGCGGTCCAGCGCGGTGTCGTTGATCGCCGCGGTGGTGTCGCAGGAGGAGTGGTAGCAGCGGTCGAAGGCCTGACCGGAGGTGCCGCCCCACTTCTGGGCCTGCGCCGCCGTCTTGGTCCGGCTGGCGCCGGTGAAGAGACCGCCGACCGGGATGCCCACGTTCTTGAAGGAGGCGTGGTCGGAGCGTCCGTCGCCCTCGGTCTCGATCTCCGTGGGGACGTTGATCCCGGCGAAGTAGTTCTTGAAGGTCTGCTCGATCGTCGGGTCGTCGTCGTAGACGAAGTAACCGGCGTTCAGCGAGCCGATCATGTCGAAGTTCAGGTAGCCGGAGATCTTCGCGCGCTCCGCGGCCGGCAGGTTGTTCACGTAGTACTTCGAGCCGACCAGGCCGAGCTCCTCCGCGCCCCACCAGCCGAAGCGGAGGTGCTTGGTGGGCTGGAGCTGGGCGCGCGAGACCGCGAGGGCGGCCTCCAGGACACCGGCCGAGCCCGAGCCGTTGTCGTTGATGCCGGGGCCGGAGCTGACCGAGTCCAGGTGGGCGCCCGCGAAGAGCACCGAGTTGGGGTCGCCGCCGGGCCAGTCGGCTATCAGGTTGTATCCGGTCGCACCGGAGGAGGTGAAGGTCTGGAGCGTGGTGACGAAGCCGGCCGCGTCCAGCTTGGCCTTCACGTAGTCGATGGAGGCCTTGTAACCGGTCCGCCCGTGGGCGCGGTTGCCGCCGTTGTTGTTGGCGATGGTCTGGAACTGGTTCAGGTGGGCCTTGACGTTGGCCAGCGGGATGTCCGGCGGGGTGGGAGCCTCGACCACGGCGGTCGGGGCGGCCAGGGCCGAAGGTGAGGTGGCGGCCAGGAGTCCGGCCACGGCCAGGGCGGCCGAGGCGGCGAGGCGCCGGGAAACGGAGAGGCTCATTGTGGGGGCTCCGGATTTCCGAACGGGGATGGGAACGGAACGTGCGGGTGAAGAGCGTCTGTGCGAGCCCGATGTTCAGCGAGGACATGACAACAAGTCAAGAGCGCAATCCGGTCCGGTCGGTTCGACATACGGACAGCCGCCCGCACCAGAGTGGATGCGGACGGCTTCAGGGGTGTATGGGGCGATTACGCGCGCTCGTGCGCGGCCTTCCGGGGTGCGCCCGGAGTTCCCGGTTCCGCGTCCGGGTGCGCGGCGGGGGTCGGATCCGCGTCCCCTCGGGAGGGGGCCGGTGCCACCGAGGAGTCCCGCGCGGCGGGACCGGAGGGCGCGGGGAGCACCGGACTGCCGGGTGCCGGCCGCCGCCGCGGCCGCGGCGGCGAGCGCCGCGGTCCTGCCCCGACGGGCGGCCCGCAGCGCGTCCCAGGTGAGCACCATCAGGGCCGTCCACACCAGGGTGAAGCCCGCCCACCGCTCCGTGGGCATCGCCTCGCGGAAGTACAGCACCCCCAGCACGAACTGGATCGTCGGCGCCAGGTACTGCAGCAGCCCCAGCGTGGACAGCGGCACCCGGATCGCGGCGGCCCCGAAGAACACCAGCGGCACGGCCGTCACCACGCCCGTGGCGGCGAGCAGCGCCACGTGCGCCGGCCCGTGCCCGGTGAAGGTGGACGGGCCGGTGGCCCCGAGCCACAGCAGGTAGGCCAGCGCGGGCAGGAACTGCACGGCCGTCTCGGCGGCCAGCGACTCCAGCCCGCCCAGGTTCACCTTCTTCTTGATCAGCCCGTAGGTCGCGAACGAGAAGGCCAGCACGAGCGAGATCCACGGCGGCCGCCCGTACCCGACGGCCAGCACCAGCACCGCCGTGAAGCCGATGCCCACCGCGGCCCACTGCGCCGGCCGCAGCCGCTCGCCGAGCAGCAGCACGCCCATCGCGATGGTCACCAGCGGGTTGATGAAGTACCCGAGACTGGCCTCGACCACCTGGTCGTTGTTGACCGCCCAGATGTACAGGCCCCAGTTCACGGTGATCACCGCGGCGGCCAACGCCATCAGGGCCAGCTTGCGCGGCTGCCGGAGCAGCTCGGGTATCCACGCCCAGCGGCGGGCCACCAACAGCGCCAGCAGCACGAACCCCAGGGACCACACCATCCGGTGCGCCAGGATCTCCACCGCCCCGGCCGGTTTCAGCAGCGGCCAGAAGAGGGGGACCAGCCCCCACATGCCGTACGCGCCGAAACCGAAGAGCAGACCTGCCCGCTGCTGCTCGCTGCCTGACTTCACGGGCCCTCCTGGACTACTTCAAGCCAACCTGTCGAAGGTAGCGCCGGGAGGGCCCCCTTGTCATGACCGTAAGGCGGAGATGTTCATGACGTGGACGGGGTGGGGCCCCGCCGCCCCGGGCCTCAGGACTCCTTGAGGGCGGCGGCCACGGCCTCGCCGACCGGGGTGGTCGGACGGCCGATGAGCCGGGCCAGGTCCCCGCCGGTCCCGGCCAGCCGGCCGCGCGCGATCGCCGCGTCCACGTCCACCAGCAGCTCCGCGAAGCCCTGCGGCACCCCGGCGCCGGTCAGCACCTCCAGGTGGGCCGCGGCGGGCAGGTCCTGGTAGACCACCTCGCGACCGGAACGGGCCGCCACCTCGGCCGCGTACTCCGGCAGGCTCCAGGCGGTGTCCCCGCTCAGCTCGTACGTCTTCCCCAGGTGCCCCTCGCCGGTCAGCACGACCGCGGCCGCGGCGGCGTAGTCGGCCCGCGCCGCCGAGGCCACCCGCCCCGCACCGGCACTGCCCACGACCGCCCCGTGCGCCAGCACCGGGGCCAGGTTCGCCGTGTAGTTCTCGTGGTACCAGCCGTTGCGCAGGAAGGTGTACGGCAGCCCGGAGTCCAGCACCGCCCGCTCCGTCACCTTGTGCTCGGCGGCCAGCTCGAAGTCCGCCTCCGGGCCGCCCAGGATGCCCGTGTACGCCAGCTGCGCCACGCCCGCCGCCTTCGCGGCCTCGATCACGGCGGTGTGCTGCGGGACCCGGCGCCCGACCTCGCTGCCGGAGATCAGCAGCACGCGGTCCCCGGAGCGGAAGGCGCCCGCCAGCGCGGCCGGGTCCTCGTAGTCGGCGACGCGGACCTCGATCCCGCGGGCCGCCAGATCGGCGGCCTTCGCCCCGTCGCGGACCACGGCGGCGATCCCGTCCGCGGACACCTGCTTCAGCAGTTCCTCGATGACCAGCCGGCCGAGGGATCCGGTGGCTCCGGTGACGACGATGCTCATGGCTCTGCTCCCGGTTCGTGGGGGGTGGGTACGACACCACCTTACGGAGAGCGCTTTCTTTCCGTAAGTACCCACTTAGAAGTAAGGTACTGCCATGGGAGTAAGTGAGCAGGCGGCGGACGTGCGGAGCCCGATGTGTCCCTCGCGGGGGGTGCTGGAACACGTGACCAGCCGCTGGGGCGTCCTGGTCCTGGCCGCGCTGGTGGAGCGCGCGTACCGGTTCAGCGAGCTCCGCCGGGAGATCGGCGGCGTCAGCGAGAAGATGCTGGCCCAGACCCTCCGGACGCTGGAGCGGGACGGCTTCGTGCACCGCGAGGCCCACCCCGTGATCCCGCCCCGGGTCGACTACTCCCTCACCCCCATGGGCCGGGAGGCCGCCGAGCAGGTGTGGGCCCTGGCCCGCTGGACCGAGCGCCGCACCTCGGACGTGCAGCGGGCCCGCGCCGCGTACGACGGGGCCCGGACCCCCTGAGGGAGGCCCGGGCCCCGGAAACGCCGTGAGCGGTCCTGCCGCCCGCCGTCGGGTTCAGCCGACGACCGTCCAGGTGTCGTTGCCGGCGAGGAGGCGGCCGAGGTCGCCCTTGCCGTGTTGTTCGATGGCGGTGTCGAGTTGGTCGGCCATTTGGGTGTCGTA
>NZ_JBEOSD010000290.1:0-4277 GCF_040302735.1 Streptomyces sp. NPDC097619
GCCGCCGCTCCCGGCGCCGGTGCCGGCGTCGCCCGTGGAGAAGAGGGCGTCCGCTCCCGTGACGATCCCGGTGGTGACGGCCGCGCCGAGGAGGAGGGCGCCGGGGATCAGGACCGCGCGCCGCGTGGTGGGCTTATCGGATTTCATGACCAACTGCTCGCACGGCAGACAGCGTGGATCCGTCATCGACACTGGTCAAGGCCGGGAAAGCACCTGATCGGCGGAGCACGCGGAGCTTGGCCGGAAAGCAGTGCACTGGCCGGATCCGAGTGGGTGCGGGCGGGTGTGCCGGGGAGCGGCGGGAGCGCCGCCGGGGTCAGGAGCGGCGCACCAGCGGGAACGGCAGGGTCTCGCGGATCGTCAGTCCCGTGAGGAACATGACCAGTCGGTCCACGCCGATGCCGAGACCGCCGGTGGGCGGCATCGCGTATTCCAGCGCGTCGAGGAAGTCCTCGTCGATCTCCATGGCCTCCGGGTCGCCGCCCGCCGCGAGCAGGGACTGGGCGGTGAGGCGTCGGCGCTGTTCCACCGGGTCGGTCAGTTCGGAGTAGGCGGTGCCCAGCTCGGTGCCGAAGGCCACCAGGTCCCAGCGCTCGGCGAGCCGGGGGTCACGGCGGTGCTGCCGGGTCAGCGGGGACACGTCCGTGGGGAAGTCCTTGTAGAAGGTGGGCAGTTGGGTGCGTTCCTCCACCAGTCGCTCGTACATCTCCAGGACCACGTCCCCACGGGTGTTCTCCGGGGTGTGGGGGACGCCGGCGCGGTCGCACAGTCGTCGCAGCACCCGCTCCTCGGTGTCGGCGTCGACCTCCTCGCCGAGGGCCTCGCTCACCGCCCCGTACAGGGTCTTGACCGGCCAGGGGCCGGAGATGTCGTGTTCCACGAGCCGTCCGTCGGGTCCGGCCTTCCGGGCGATCGGGGCGCCGAAGGCGGCGGTCGCGGCGCCCTGGATCAGCTCGCGGGTGAGGTCGAGCATCACGTCGTAGTCGGCGAACGCCTGGTACGCCTCCAGCATCGTGAACTCGGGGTTGTGCTTGTACGAGACGCCTTCGTTGCGGAAGGTCCGGCCCATCTCGAAGACCTTCTCCAGGCCGCCCACGCACAGCCTTTTCAGGTACAGCTCCGGGGCGATCCGCAGGTACAGGTCGAGGTCGTAGGCGTTGATGTGGGTGGTGAAGGGGCGGGCGTTGGCCCCGCCGTGGATCTGCTGGAGCATCGGGGTCTCGACCTCCAGGTAGCCGCGTTCCAGCAGACCCTGGCGCAGGGCCTGCACGGCGCTGGACCGGGCCCGGACCACGTCCCGGGCGTCGGGGCCGGAGATCAGGTCGACGTAGCGGCGGCGCACCCGGGCCTCCGGGTCCGCGAGGCCCTTGCGCTTGTCGGGCAGGGGGCGCAGGCACTTGCCGGTGAGCTGCCAGGAGTCCACCAGGACGGACAGCTCCCCGGAACGGCTCGCCGCCACCTCGCCCTCGGCGACCACGTGGTCGCCGAAGTCGACGGTCCGGGTGAAGGAGTCCAGCGGAACGGGGCCGGAGCCGTCCCGGGTGAACATCAGCTGGAGGTCCCCGGACCAGTCCCGCAGCACGGCGAAGACCACCCCGCCGAGGTCGCGGACGAGCATGACCCGGCCGGCGACGGTGACCCGGTCCCCGGTCCGCTCCCCCGGCGCGGGCGCGGGGTGGGCGGCCCGGATCTCGGCGAGGGTGCGGGTGCGCTGCGGGATGCCGACGGGGTACGGGTCCACGCCCTGGGCCCGGAGCCGTTCCAGCTTGCGGTGGCGGACCCGGACCTGCTCGGGCAGGGCGGACGCGGCGGCCGCGTCCCCCTCCTCCTCGGCGGCCAGGCCCAGGGAGGCGATCGAGGGCAGCCCGGCGGTGGTGGCGGGGGTGACCCCGGAGGGGTGTCCGCGGCCCCAGAGCTTGCGCAGGCTGGGTACGGACACGAAGCCCTCCGCGATGCCCGAGGCGAGGCTGATCCGGGCCAGGGAGCCGGCGTCCCCGTAACAGAGCATCCGGGGGTACCACTCCGGCCCGTACTTCACGTTGGAGCGGTACAGGGCCTCCAGCTGCCACCACTTGGAGAAGAACAGCAGCAGGCGCCGCCACAGCCGCAGCACCGGTCCGGCGCCGATCCGGCCGCCCTCCTCGAACACGGACCGGAACACGGCGAAGTTCAGGGAGATCCGGCGGACGCCGAGCTTGGGGGCCGCCGCGCAGAGTTCGGCGACCATGAACTCCATGACCCCGTTGGGGGCCGCGCGGTCCCGGCGCATCAGGTCCAGGGAGATGCCGTCCCGGCCCCAGGGCACGAAGGACAGCAGGGCGATCAGGTTCTCCTCGGCGTCGAAGGCCTCCACGAGCAGGCAGTCCCCGTCCGCCGGGTCGCCGAGCCGGTCCAGGGCCATGGAGAAGCCGCGTTCGGTCTCGGTGTCGCGCCAGCGGTCGGCGCGGTCGACGATCCGGTTCATCTCCTCGTCGGTGAGCGCCGAGTGCCGCCGGATGCGGGTGGTGCAGCCCGCGCGCCGGACCCGGTTGACGGCCTGCCGGGTGACCCTCATGTCGCGGCCGTCCAGGTCGAACTGCGCCACGTGCAGGATGGCCTCGTCGCCGAGCTGGAGGGCGCCCAGCCCGGAGCGGGCGTAGGCGGTGGCCCCCTCTTCGGAGGCGCCCATCACGGCCGGCGCCCAGCCGTAGGTGCGGGCCACCTCCAGCCAGGCGTCGACGGCCGGGGTCCAGGCACCGGGGTCTCCCACCGGGTCGCCGCTGGCCAGGCAGACCCCGGCCTCCACGCGGTAGGTGACGGCGGCCTTGCCGTTGGGGGCGAAGACCACGGCCTTGTCGCGGCGGGTGGCGAAGTAGCCGAGCGAGTCGTTCTTGCCGTAGGCCCCGAGCAGGGCGCGGATCCGCGGTTCCTCGTCCCCGTGCAGGGCGGCCGTCAGCCGCTGGGAGCGGAAGAGCGTGGCGGCCGCGTTCAGCAGGGCGAGGGCGCCGAAGAGGCCCAGCAGGAAGGGGAGCGGGCGGGGCGGGCGGCCGTCGAACTGCCGGGCCGAGAACAGCCCGCCGAAGACCTGCTTGGCCGCCCAGTCCAGCCACTGCCCGCGGGGCAGGGTGCCCGGCCACAGGGCGACCAGTCCCCAGCCGAGGAGGACCGCGGCGAGCAGCCCGAGGCCCAGCACCAGCAGGGCCCGCCAGAAGGCGCCCGGCCGGGAGGCCGCGTAGAACTCCCTGCGGGCGAGGACCAGGACGGCCAGGGCGGCGGCCCCGATGGCGAAGGAGACCGCGGCCTCGGTGTGGTAGCCGTCGACGAAGTCCAGGACGTCCACGAGCAGGAGCAGACCGAGGTAGACGACCACGATCCACCAGGCCACCTTCTTGCGGGCGCCCAGAGCCGCAGCGAGGAGGAAGAGGAAGACGGCGTAGGCGAGGTTGGCGCTGACGGGCACGATGAGCACGTCCAGGAAGCGGACGATCGGCCGGAGCAGCCTCCGGAGCCCCGTGGAGAGCGCCAGCAGGGCGCAGAGCAGGCCCAGGGTGCCGAAGAAGGCTCCGAAGCCGTCGGGTACCCGGTGCCGGAACCGCTCCCCGGGGCCCGCCCCGGGACCCGGACCGGCCGGGTTGGGCAGGTTCCGGCGCGACGGGCGGGTGTCATCGGCGCGCACACTCATGTCTGGCACTGTAGGGAGCCGCGGCCGGGTCCGCGCGGCGGGGAATTTCCCGGTCCGGTTAGGGTCGGTGGGTGACGTCACAGCAGAGCACGGGGTTCGAGCGGGGTACGGACGGGCCGAAGGTGATCCTCGCGGGGGTGGACGGTTCCGAGTCCTCCCTGCGGGCGGCGGCCTACGCGGCGGGGCTGGCGCGGCGCCAGAACGCGCTGCTGGCGGTGGTGTACGTGCAGCCGGTGCTGGCCGGCGGGGCAGCCCTGGGGGCCCCGGTCGCCGAGACCACCGCGGAGATCGCCCAGGGCCTCGCGGAGGAGATCCGGGAGTCCGCGGAGCGGTTGAAGGGGCTCTTCGAGGTCCGGTGGGAGTTCCACACCTTCCGGGGGGACCCATACGGCGGCCTGGTGAGCGCCGCCGAGGAACTGAAGGCCGACGCGGTGGTGGTCGGCGCCTCGGAGCGGGCCGGGCACCGGCTGGTGGGCTCGGTGGCGGTCCGGCTGGTGAAGGCGGGGCGCTGGCCCGTCACCGTGGTGCCCTGACGGGCCGGGAAGCGGAACGGGGTTCCGGTCGGGGCCGGGACGGGCCGGAGCGCCCCCCAGGGGGAGGGGAGGAGTTCGTCGCC
>NZ_JBEOSD010000291.1:0-4168 GCF_040302735.1 Streptomyces sp. NPDC097619
CTGACGGGTACGACGACGAGTGTGATCTCGGGTCGGGTGGCGTACACCCTCGGTTTCGAGGGTCCCGCCGTGACCGTCGACACCGCCTGCTCCTCCTCGCTGGTCGCGGTCCACCTCGCCTCCCAGGCCCTCCGCTCGGGGGAGTGCTCCCTCGCGCTGGTCGGCGGGGTCACCGTGATGTCCGGCCCCTTCGTCCTCCAGGAGTTCAGCCGCCAGCGCGGCCTCGCCCCCGACGGTCGTTGCAAGTCCTACGCGGCTTCGGCCGACGGCACCGGATTCTCCGACGGCCTCGGTCTGCTGGTCCTGGAGCGCCTCTCCGACGCCCGCCGCAACGGCCGACGCGTCCTCGGCGTCATCCGGGGTTCCGCGATCAACCAGGACGGTGCGAGCAACGGCCTCACCGCCCCGAACGGACCCTCTCAGGAACGGGTCATCCGCCAGGCACTCGCCAACGCCGGACTCGCCCCCGCCGACATCGACGCCGTCGAGGGCCACGGCACCGGCACCCGGCTCGGCGACCCCATCGAGGCGCAGGCCCTCCTCGCCACCTACGGCCAGGACCGGGCCGGCAGCGGCCCCCTGCGGCTCGGCTCCATCAAGTCCAACATCGGTCACGCCTCCGCCGCGGCGGGCGTCGCGGGCATCATCAAGATGGTCATGGCCATGGCGAACGAGCGACTGCCGCGGACCCTGAACGTCGACGAACCCTCCCCGCACATCGACTGGGCCTCCGGAGAGGTCCGCCTCCTCACCGAGGCCGAGGACTGGCCCCGCGGTGAGCGCACCCGACGGGCCGGCGTCTCCTCCTTCGGCGTCAGCGGCACCAACGCCCACGTCATCGTCGAAGAGGCCCCGCCCGCCGAATGGCCCTCCCTCGACACCACCGACCGGACCCCGTTCGTGCCGCCCGCCGTCCCCGTGGCCGTCTCCGGGAAGACCCCCGAGGCCCTCACCGCGCAGGCCCGGCGGCTCCACGCCCACCTGCTGGCCCGGCCCGAACTCGAACCCCTCGACATCGCCTTCTCCGGCGTCGCCGGCCGCGCCCAGCTCGACCACCGGGCCGCGATCGTCGCCACCGACCGCGAGGGCCTGCTCGCCGGGCTCGCCGCCCACGCCGAGGGGCTGCCCGGCGGCATCCCGCTCGCCGGGAAGACCGCCTTCCTCTTCTCCGGGCAGGGCGCCCAGCGCCCCGGCATGGGCACCGGCCTCGCCGCCGCCCACCCCGTCTTCGCCAAACAGCTCGACGAGGTGTGCGCGGCCCTCGACCCGCACCTCGACCGCCCCCTGAAGGAGCTCCTCGCCGCCCCCGAGGGCGCCCCCGAGGCCGCCCTCCTGGACCGCACCGAGTACACCCAGGCCGCCCTGTTCGCCGTCGAGGTCGCCCTCTACCGGCTCCTCGAATTCCTCGGCATCGGCGCCGACGTGCTCATCGGGCACTCCGTCGGCGAACTCGCCTGCGCCCACGTGGCGGGCGTGCTCTCCCTGGACGACGCCGCCGCCCTGGTGGCCGCCCGCGGCCGACTGATGGGCGCCCTGCCCGAAGGCGGCGGCATGGCGGCCGTGGAAGCCGAACCGGAGGAGGTCGAGGCATCCCTCGCCGCCTTCGCGGGCCGCCTGGCGGTGGCCGCGGTCAACGGCCCCCGCTCCGTGGTGGTCTCCGGCGAGCTGACCGCGATCGAGGAGTGGCTGCCGCAGTGGGAGGGCCGCCGGACCACCCGCCTGCGGGTCAGCCACGCCTTCCATTCCCCGCTGATGGAACCGATGCTGGCGGAGTTCCGCGCCCTCGCCGAGGGACTGTCCTTCCAGCAGCCGAAGCTGCCCGTGGTCTCGAACCTGACCGGCGGCCTCGTCACCGCCGAACTCACCGAACCCGCCTACTGGGTGGACCACGTCCGCGAGGCCGTCCGCTTCGCCGACGGGGTGCGCACCCTCGCCGCCGAGGGCGTCACCCGCTTCGTCGAGATCGGCCCCGGCGCCGTCCTCACCGCCCTGGCCCGGCAGACCCTCGGCGAGGACACCGAGGCCGTGTTCGCGCCCGTGCTGCGGGCCCGTACCCCCGAGGCCGAAGCCTTCGCCGGCTTCCTCGGCCAGGCCCACGTCGCCGGACTGTGGATCGACTGGGACGCCTTCTACGCCGGCACCGGCGCCCGCCAGGTGGACCTGCCCACCTACGCCTTCCAGCGCGAGCGGTACTGGCTCAGCCCGACCGCCGCGACCGGGGACCCGACCGCCGCCGGACTCGGCCGCGTGGAACACCCCGTGCTGGGCGCCGCCGTCGCCGTCGGCGACACCGACGCCTGGGTCTTCACCGGCCGCCTCACCCGCGAGGCCCTGCCCTGGCTCGCCGACCACACCGTCTTCGGCACCGTGGTCGTCCCCGGCACCGCCCTCGTGGACCTGGTCGCCTCCGCCGGACGCCGGCTGGACCGGCCCGTCCTGGAGGAACTGGTCCTGGAGGCCCCGCTCGTCCTGGAGGGCGACGCGGCCCTGCGGATCCAGGTCACCGTCGGCGCCCCGGACGTCGACGGCCGCCGCGAGGTCGCCGTCTACTCCCACGAAGCCGACACCGGCACCGGCACCGGAGCCCTGTGCCACGCCCGCGGCACCCTCACCGAAGCGGGCGCCGACCCGGACCCCTGGCCCGCGGACTGGCCCCCGGCCGGAGCCGAACCCTTCCCCGTGGACGAGCTGTACACCGGCTTCGCCGCCCTCGGCCTCGACTACGGCCCGGCCTTCCGCGGCGTCCGCGCCGCCTGGCGCGACACCGACACCGACACCGTCTACACCGAAGTGGCGCTGCGCCGCGACGAGGAGACCGGAGCCGGCGGCTTCGCCGCGCACCCCGCCCTCTTCGACGCCGCCCTCCACGGCGGCCTCGACTGGCTCGACCAGGGAGACGGCAAGGTCCGCCTGCCCTTCTCCTGGTCCGGGGTCCACCTCGGCACCGCCGGGGCCGCCGCCGCCCGGGTCCGCATCCGCGCCACCGGCGCCGCCGGCTCCACCGCCCTGCGCGTCGAGCTCCGCTCCGAACTCGGCGAGCCCCTGGCCCGCGTCGACGAACTGGCCTTCCGGGCCGTCGCCGCCGACCAGCTCCAGGCCGCCCGCTCCGGCTCCGCGGACGCCCTGTACGCCCTCGAATGGGTTCCCGCCCCGACCACCGGGACCACCCCGGCCGGCCGCGTGCACCTCCTCGACCCCGCCGGCACCGGAACCCCCGGCGCCCTCGCGGCCGTCGACGGCCTGGCCGCCGAAGCCGTCGTCGACCCGAAGACCCGACCCGACCTGGTCGTCCTGCGGGTCACCGCCCCCGACGGACCGGCCGCCGAGGCCGCCCGCACGGTGGCCGCCGACACCCTCGCCCTGCTCCGACGCTGGCTGGACGCCGCACCCCTCGCCGACACCCGACTGCTCCTCGCCACCCGGCACGCCGTCGCCGCCGGCGAGGAGACCGCCGACCCGACCACCGCCCCCGTGTGGGGACTGCTGCGCACCGCCCAGTCCGAGCACCCCGACCGCTTCCTCCTCGTCGACCTCGACACCGAGGACGGCACCGCCGACTGGGCGGCCCTCGCCGCCCTGGACGAGCCGCAGCTCGCCGTGCGCGCCGGACGGACCCTCGTCCCCCGCCTCGCCCGGCACACCGCCGCCCCCGTCCCCACCACCTCCCTCGACCCCGAGGGCACCGTCCTGATCACCGGCGGCACCGTCGGTCTCGGGGCGCTGTTCGCCGAGCACCTCATCGGCACCCACGGGGTCCGCCACCTCACCCTGGTCAGCCGTCGCGGCCCGGCCGCCGACGGCGTCCCCGCCCTCACGGCCCGCCTGGAGGAACTGGGTGCCCGGGTCCGCGTCGAAGCCTGTGACGTGGCCGACCGGGAGGCCGTCGCCGCCCTCCTCGGCTCCCTGGAACGGCCCCTGACGGCCGTCGTCCATTCCGCGGGCGTCCTCGACGACGGACTCCTCGCCACGATGAGCCCGGAGCAACTGGAACGCGTCCTGCGCCCCAAGCTCGACGCCGCCCTCCACCTCGACGAACTCACCGCGGACCTCGACCTGTCGGCGTTCGTGCTGTTCTCCAGCGTCTCGGTCTCGCTCCTGCACCTAACGAGGCGGACAGTCCGCAGGGCCGCCCCGACACGGGACAACCCGGAGAATCACCGGCACGGCT
>NZ_JBEOSD010000292.1:0-3991 GCF_040302735.1 Streptomyces sp. NPDC097619
AGGAATCCCGTATGACCAGCACCAAGGCGGCCGACTTCAAGGTCGCCGATCTCTCCCTCGCCGCTCCGACGCCCACCCTCCCCGCGCCCGCCGCCCCACCGCCCGTCCCCGCCCCGCCGACGGACGGGCCCGCACCGCAGCCACCCCCGGCCCCGCCCCTCCCGCCGCCCGGGCCCGCCCCCGTGCTCCGGACCCCGCCCCCGCCGCCCCCCGCCCCCGCCGGAGAGCCGGCCCGGGAAGCGGCCCCGCCCCGGCCGCCCGGACCGCCCCCGGCCCCGCCCGCCGGAGCCGACGGCCCCCGCCCGCCCGTGCCGCCGCCCCCGCCCGCCCCGGCCCCCGCGGACGGGCCTCCCGCGGTCCCGCCCCCGGGACCCGGCGCGACCACCCCGCCGACCCCCGCCGATCCGCGCACCCCGGCCCCCGGCGGCCTGCCTCCGCTGCCGTTGCCCGGCAGCCGCCCCCCGGCCCCCGCCGGCGAGCCCCCCGCCGGTCCGGGACCCCAACTGCGCGGCGACACCGGCTTCGCCCTCGGCGCGCTGCGGGTGCCCCCCGTGCCTCCGCCGCCCACCGGCCCCGGAGCGGGCACCCCGGGCCCGACCGAGCCCTACCCCGGCGCGGAACCGGCCGGGGAGCCCACCACCGACCGCACCCGCTACGCCGTGCGGCACCTCGGGGAACGGCCCCCCACGTACGAAGGCGCCCCCGGCGGCCTGCCCGCCGCCGACCCCGAGGGCCTGTCCGCACTCGCCCCCGACACCGTCCTCGACGGGGCCCGGCACGGCCCGTACACCCTGCGCGCCGCCTCCGTGCGCGGGGACTCCGCCCGCTACCGCGGCGAGCCCCGCCGGGACTTCCTGCTCACCGCCCGCTTCGGCACCGGGGACGACGCCCTGGTCCTCATCGCCGCGGCCACCGCTGACCGGGCCGCCCCGGACGCCGCCGAGGCCGGCGGGGCCGGGGCCGGACTGTGCCGGTGGGTGGCCGCGACCGTCGGCCGCAGCCAGGAGCGGCTCGGCGCCGACATCCGCGCCGGACGCCGCGACGACCTCCGGTCCGGGCTGCAACGCCTCACCGACCGCGCCCACGGGCGGCTGCGCGTCGCGGGCGGCCCGGTCCCGGCCGGGCTGCGCTGCCTGCTGCTGCCCGTCGACCCGGAGTGCCGGACCCGGGTGGCCTTCGGCCTCGGCGACGGCGGCCTGTTCCGGCTCCGGGACGGGGCCTGGCAGGACCTGGAGAGCCCCGACGCCGGCCCGGAGGACTTCCGGTTCCGGGCCTCGGTGGCCCGCCCCGGCGACGCCCTGTTGCTCTGCACCGGCGGCCTCGCCGGGCCCATGCGCGAGGGCACCGCCCTGCCCGCCGCCCTCGCGGACCGCTGGGGGCCCGGAGCCCCGGGCGGCACCGGGCCCGGTCCCGTCCCGCCGGGCCTCGCCGCCTTCCTCGCCGACACCACCCTCCGGCTCAAGGGCTACGCCGACGACCGCACCGCCGCCGTCGTCTGGGAGTCCTGACCGCCGGGAGTCCGGAACGGACGGCCGTCCCGTCCCGTGCTCCGCCCCGCCGTCCGACCTTCCGGGAGGCGGGGCGGACCGGTCCGTGCGTGGATGGAAGGCGCACACGGCCGCACCGGACCGGAAGGGCGCCCCTCATGGCCAAGCAGAGCGTGGCGGAACAGTTCGTCGACATCCTCGTGAGCACCGGCGTACAGCGGATCTACGGGGTGGTGGGCGACAGCCTCAACCCGGTGGTCGACGCCATCCGCCGGACCGGCGGCATCGAATGGATCCAGGTACGGCACGAGGAGACGGCCGCCTTCGCCGCCGGGGCCGAGGCCCAGATCACCGGGCGGCTCGCGGCCTGCGCCGGCTCCTGCGGCCCCGGCAACCTCCACCTGATCAACGGCTTGTACGACGCCCACCGCTCGATGGCCCCCGTGCTCGCCCTCGCCTCCCACATCCCCTCCGCGGAGATCGGCCTCGGCTACTTCCAGGAGACCCACCCCGACCAGCTGTTCCGCGAGTGCAGCCACTACAGCGAGCTGATCTCCAGCCCCCGCCAGATGCCCCGCCTGCTGCAGACCGCGATCCAGTGCGCCATCGGCCGCAGCGGGGTGAGCGTGGTGGCCCTGCCCGGGGACATCGCCGGACAGTCGGCCCCCGACCGGCCGAAGGAGCACGCCCCGGTCACCGCACGGCCCTCCGTCCGGCCCGGCGAGGCGGAGATCGAGAAGCTGGCCCGGCTGGTGGACGAGGCCGACCGGATCACGCTGTTCTGCGGCAGCGGCACCGCGGGCGCCCACGCCGAGGTCATGGCCTTCGCCGAGCGGGTCAAGTCCCCGGTCGGACACGCCCTGCGGGGCAAGGAGTGGATCCAGTACGACAACCCGTACGACGTGGGCATGAGCGGACTGCTGGGCTACGGCGCGGCCTACGAGGCCACCCACGAGTGCGACCTGCTGATCCTGCTGGGCACCGACTTCCCCTACCACGCCTTCCTCCCCGGCGACGTGAAGATCGTCCAGGTGGACGTGCGGCCCGAACACCTGGGCCGCCGCTCCCGGCTCGACCTCGGGGTCTGGGGCGACGTCCGCGAGACCCTGCGCGCCCTCACCCCGCGGGTGCGGGCCAAGACCGACCGCCGGTTCCTCGACCGGATGCTGAAGAAGCACGCCGACGCCCTGGAGGGGGTGATCCGCGCCTACACCCGCAAGGTCGAGAAGCACACCCCCGTCCACCCCGAGTACGTGGCTTCCGTGCTCGACGAACTCGCCTCCGACGACGCGGTGTTCACCGTGGACACGGGAATGTGCAATGTGTGGGCGGCGCGCTACCTTTCCCCGAACGGGCGCCGCCGCATCATCGGTTCCTTCAGCCACGGCTCCATGGCCAATGCCCTTCCGCAGGCGATCGGCGCGCAGTTCGTCGACCGCGGCCGACAGGTGATCTCGATGTCCGGCGACGGCGGATTCTCCATGCTGATGGGAGATTTCCTCACCCTCGTGCAGTACGACCTGCCCGTCAAAGTGGTCCTCTTCGACAACTCGTCGTTGGGGATGGTCGAGCTGGAAATGCTCGTCTCGGGAATTCCCTCGTACGGAACCACGAACCACAATCCCGACTTCGCCGCGATCGCCCGCGCGGCGGGCGCCTACGGGGTCCGCGTGGAAAAGCCGAAACAGCTCGCGGGCGCCCTGAAGGACGCCTTCCGGCACAAGGGACCTGCGCTGGTCGACGTCGTCACCGACCCCAACGCCCTGTCCATCCCGCCCAGGATCAGCGCCGAGATGGTCACCGGATTCGCGCTCTCCGCGAGCAAGATCGTGCTGGACGGCGGAGTCGGCCGGATGGTCCAGATGGCCCGCGCCAACCTCCGGAACGTGCCCCGGCCATAAACCTGTCCGGACGTACGGAAACGACGCCCGTGATCCTTCCGTGACCCGCAGGAGTGGCCCCGCCGCCGCGGGGCATGCATCCCGTAGACCTGTTCGAGGAAGGGGATGTGAGTCGCCGTGCGGGCGCAAGCCGGTAAGCAGCCGAGGAAGGGGCGGCCGACAGCGCGGGAGCCGTCCGACAACGAGGACGAGGGGACGGAGGAGACGGGACAGGGCGGGATCGCCGGGCCGGGCACCGCCGGCGCCCTGCGGATGGACCGCTCCGTCCGGAGGGCCGATCTGCGGGGCGTGGGGGAGGTCCGCAGATCCCTGCGCGAACTCCTGAGGCCCTGGGGCAGGGCGGAGACCGCCGAGGTCGCCGAACTGCTCACCACCGAACTCGTCACCAACGCACTGGTGCACACCGACCGGGGCGCCGAGGTCTCCGCGAGCCTCGCCGCCGACCGGCTCCGGGTGGAGGTCCGGGACCACGTCCGCGGACATCCCCGACCGCACGTACCGGCCGCCGACGACGGTACGCACACCCGCGGCACCCCGCCCAACGTCGTCGAGACCGACCCGCTGACCTGGATCCGGCTGGCCACCGGCCGCACCAACTGGGCC
>NZ_JBEOSD010000293.1:0-3938 GCF_040302735.1 Streptomyces sp. NPDC097619
GCCTCGCGTGGTCGGCGGACGGCATGGCGGGCCCCTCCGGATACTGGTCCGTGGACGTCACCGACGAGCCCTCGCTGGCCGAGACCGCCGGCCGGGTGCGCCAGGCACTCGGGACGCCGTCGGTGGTGGTGGCCAACGCCGGCGTCGCCATGGGCGGTCCGCTCCTGGACTGCGATGTCGCGGCCTGGCGGCGCGTGGTCGAGGTGAACCTCGTCGGGAGCGCGCTCACCGCACGCTGCTTCCTGCCCGATCTGCTCGAAACCGGGGGGTACCACCTCCAGGTGGCGTCCATGGCGGCCCTCGGCCCCGCCCCCTTCCTCTCCGCCTACTGCGCCTCCAAAGCGGGCGCGGAAGGGTTCGCCCACGTCCTCCGCGCGGAGGTGGCCCACCGGGGAGTGGACGTGGGCGTCGCTTACCTGAGCTGGTTCGACACCGCCATGATCCGGGCCACGGAGGGCACGAGCGCCTTCGAACTGCTGCGGGCACACCTCCCCTGGCCCGCTTCGGCCACCCACGACACCGCTCCCGCCGTGCGGGCCCTCGTACACGGCATCGAGCGGCGCTCCGCCCACGTGTACGCCCCCAGGTGGGTACGCGGCATGCAGGCGGCACGCACGCTGCTGCCGGCCCTCGTCGCCCGCCGGTCCCGCCGGGTGCTCGCCGAGCAGGACGGCGATCCCCTCGCCACCGGCCTCCTCGGGCCCGGTGGTGAGGCCGCCGGCCGAGGAACCCGATCGCAATCCCGTTCCCGTACACAGGAGGAAAGATGGCAGCACGGCACCGAGTGATCGAAGCCGCGCCCGATCGGGTCTGGTCCGTGCTCGCGGACAGCTCGCGGTACGCGGACTGGGTGGTCGGCACCAGCGATTCGCGGCCTGCCCGGGGCAGGTGGCCGGAGCTCGGCGCCTCCCTGGAGTACACGGTCCGGATCGGCCCCTGTCGACTGGAGGGGACCACCGTGGTCCGTCGCACAGCGCCCCCGTACGAGCTGGAACTGGAGGTCGACAGCGGGCCCCTCGGAACGGCACGGGTGGCCATCGAGATCCGGCCCTGGGGCCAGGAGTCCCTGGTCATCATCGACGAACACCCGTTGCGCGGAGTGGCCGGCGCGCTGCACAACTTCGCCCTGGACGCGGTGATCCAGCTGCGGCACCGCGACATGCTCCGTCGTCTGGCCGAAGTGGTCGGACGGTCCGTGGCCTCCGACCGGACCGTCCGGACCTGACGGGAGGCCGGCGATGCCCGACGCGGTAGTGATCGGGGCCGGGCCCAACGGCCTGGTCGCCGCCAATCTGCTGGCTGACGCGGGTTGGAGCGTGGAGGTGCTGGAAGCCCAGCCGGAGCCTGGCGGGGCCGTGCGCAGCGACCGGGGCGTCCACCCCGACCACGTCAGTGACCTCTTCAGCGCCTTCTATCCGCTGGCCGTGGCTTCCCCCGTCCTCGCGGGGCTGCGCCTGGAGCGGGAGGGCCTGCGTTGGAGCCGCGCCCCGAGGGTGTTGGCGCATCCGCTGGCGGACGGTCGGTGCGCCGTCCTGGACCGGCTCCCCGAGGACACGGCGACGCGCCTCGACGGGTTCGCGCCGGGAGACGGAGCCGCGTGGAGGGACTTGTACGAGATCTGGGAACGGTTGGGCCCCGACATCGTCCGGGCGCTGTTCACCCCCTTCCCTCCGGTGCTCCCCGCCGCCCGGATGCTGGGGCGGCTGCGCGGGGCCGGTGGGCTGGGGCTGGTACGCCGCTTGACGCTGCCGGTGCGGCGTCTGGGCGAGGAGGAGTTCCGCGGGGAAGGTGGGGGGCTGCTGCTCGCCGGGAACGCCCTCCACGCGGATCTGCCACCGGAGGCGAGTGGCAGTGGGGGGTTCGGGTGGCTGATGTCGATGCTGGGCCAACAGCAGGGATACCCCGTGCCGGTGGGCGGGGCCGGAGAGCTGACGGCGGCCTTGGTGCGGCGCCTGGAGGGGCGCGGTGGCGTGGTCCGCTGCGGCACCCCCGTCGTGGAGGTGGCCGTGCGCGGTGGTCGGGCCATCGGGGCGCGGACGGCGTCGGGTGAGCGGGTGCCGGCCCGGCGGGCCGTGCTCGCCGACGTGTCGGCGCCCGCACTGTACGGGGGGCTGGTCGCCGAGGAGCACCTGCCGGACACCCTGTTGCGGGACCTGCGGAGGTTCCAGTGGGACTTCGCCACCTTCAAGGTGGACTGGGCCCTCGACTCCCCGGTGCCCTGGACCGCTCCCGAGGCCGCCACCGCCGGAACGGTCCACCTGGCCGACGGGATCGACGGGCTGACCGCCTTCGCGGCTCGACTCGCGACGGGGCTGGTACCGGAGGATCCGTTCCTGATCCTTGGACAGATGACCACGGCCGACCCGAGCCGGTCGCCGGCGGGGACGGAGTCGGCTTGGGCCTACACGCACGTGCCGCACCACATCAAGGGGGACGCGGGTGGACGGGGCCTGGCCGGACGGTGGGACACCGGTGAGAGCGAGGCGATGGCCGACCGGATGGAGGAGGTCGTCGAACGCTACGCTCCGGGCTTCCACGGACGGATCCTGCGACGGCGGATCCTTGCGCCGCCCACGCTGGAGGCCATGGACACCAACCTGCGCGACGGTGCCCTCAACGGCGGTACCGCCGCCCTGCACCAGCAGCTCTTCTTTCGACCGCTCCCCGGCAACGGCCGCCCCCATACGCCCGTCAAAGGGCTCTACCTGGCGTCGGCGTCCGCGCATCCGGGCGGCGGCGTGCACGGCGCACCGGGCGCCAATGCGGCGCGGGCAGCTCTGCGGCGACACCCCTTGGCCCGGGGCCGGGGGCGGAGGAGCTGAGGCGGGCCCGGCGGGAATCCGTCGCCGGCCAAAAAAAATCGGCCGCACATGTGTGGGACCCGCAAGCCGGGGCACTCGCGGTTTCGGAGGTTGATAAAAATGGTTCCCCTGCTTCTCGTTCTTCTTCTGGTTCTCATTCTCGCCGGTGCGGGTTTCGCGGTGAAGGTGCTGTGGTGGGTGGCCATCGCGGTACTGATCGTGTGGCTCCTGGGCTTCGTCGCCCGCCCGAAGACCGGCAGCGGTCGCTGGTACCGCTGGTAGCCGTATCCGCAGGACGCTTCGGACAGGGTGGTGGCCGGACCCGTATCACGGGTCCGGCCACCACCCTTTTTCCATGCCTCCTGGAATTGGTTTTCCCGTACTGGGTGAAAACGGAAATCGGGGGTATGGGCGGGGTGCCGGGACGGCTGCCGTGACGCAGCAGGGAACCTGCTCACCTCCAGGATCGGCGGCCGTTCCGGTCCGATGGAAAAAAGCGTGAAAGAAAATGAATGAAGCCGGGAGGGCCGGGCACTCGCTCATTCGAGCGGCTGATGAATCGAATCCATTGAGTCGACATTGCACAGGACACGGAAAGAAGATCGGGCCGGATTCGCACCGGCCCCCCGATCCGAAGGGGTTGTCATCATGACCGAGAGCATGTGGAGCTACCAGCAGACCACCAACCGGGTCGCGTCCACCGACCTGACCGGTTACAAGGTCGAGGCGACGGACGGAAGCATCGGGAAGGTCGACAAGCACTCCGACGAGGTCGACGCCTCCTACCTCGTGGTCGACACCGGCGTCTGGATCTTCGGCAAGGAGGTCCTCCTCCCGGCCAGCACCGTCATCCGCATCGACGAGACCGAGGAGAAGGTCTACGTCAACCGGACCAAGGAACAGATCAAGGACGCCCCCGAGTTCCACCGGGACAAGCACCTCGGCGACCCCGGCTACCGCGACGAGCTGGGCACCTACTACGGCACGGCCGGCCCGTTCGGCGGGCGCCCCGCCTGATCGGCGGCGCGACAGTCACGGTCCTGGGGCCACCACGATCTTCACGAGGCCGGGGATCTGCATGACGTTCTCGTAGGAGAACTCCTCACGCAGCTTGCCCGCGATCTCCTCGCGGTACTT
>NZ_JBEOSD010000294.1:0-3863 GCF_040302735.1 Streptomyces sp. NPDC097619
GCCGTCCTCGTCCTGCACCTTGTGGCCGTCCACGGTGAGGGAGAAGCCGGTGGGCTCAGCGAGGCGCCGCCGGCACCCGGCCGCCGCCGTACCGCCGGACCGTTCCCACCTGACGCGGCGCCACCTCGGCCCCGACCGGCAGCTCCACCACGTCGTGCGCGTCCCGAAGCTCCGTACCGCCCGTCGTCACGCCCGCCACCTGCGCAGCAGCCGGCCGGGCCACGGTGGACGCACCGCCGGACGGGCCCGCGGCGGCGGGACGGCCCGCGGCGGGGCCGGGTGCCCCCGCGGCCGCCGACCCCGGTTCAGTCGGGTCCGTGCCCAGGCGTACAGGACCGCCGCGAGCAGGGACACCAGACACCAGGCCCCCAGGACGACGCCGATCCACGCGAGTGTCCCCATCGCGGCCCCCTGCCCTCGTACCGTGCTCCCGCAGGGGGGATACCCGGTCCGACGGGCCGGTACCGCCCGCGCGGGAGGCATGACCCGAAGGTGTCACGGCACGCCGGAGCCCCCCGCCCCACCAGAGGGGGAACAGGGGGCTCCGGGCGCGCTTCCGGGGTGCCCCGGGGTACGGCGCGCGCGGGACGCGCGCCCCCGGGGAGGCCGACCCGCCGGGCCGACCGAGCGGGTGTCAGAGGCGGTCGGCGGCGATGTTCGCGGCCACCTGCTCCAGCAGCGGACCGGCGTTGGCGATGCACTTCGCCGTGTCGGGCTCCACCGAGGTCAGCGGGTAGGCCCGCTCGATGCCCGCGGCCCGCAGGGCCTCCTCGGTCAGGGCCAGCCGGCCGCACACCGCCACCACCGGCTTGCCCGCGGCCCGTGCGGCCGCGGCCACGCCCGCCGGGGCCTTGCCGTGCAGCGTCTGCTCGTCGAGGGAACCTTCGCCGGTGATCACCAGCGTGGCCCGCTCCAGCGCCGGGGCGAAGCCCAGCACCTCCAGCATCAGCTCGATGCCGGGACGGAAGCTCGCCCCCAGCAGCAGCGCGCCGTAGCCGATGCCGCCCGCGCCGCCCGCGCCCGGGGAGGCCGCCAGCTCGGTCGCCTTCGGGCCGATGGCCTTCTCCAGCACACGCGCGTAGTGCGCGAGCGCGGCGTCCAGCGTGGCCACGTCCTCCGGGGAGGCCCCCTTCTGCGGCCCGTACACGGCCGGGGCGCCCTTCGGGCCGGTCAGGGGGTTGTCCACGTCGCTCGCCAGGACGAAGTCCACCGACGCGAACCGCGGGTCCACCCCGGAGAGGTCCGCGGAGGCCAGCTCGGCCAGCGCCCCGCCGCCGGGGCCCACCGGCCGGCCGTCCGCGGTCAGGAACTCCGCGCCCAGGGCCGCCAGCATGCCGGCGCCGCCGTCGGTGGTGGCGCTGCCGCCGACCCCGAAGACGATCGTGGTCGCGCCCGCGTCCAGGGCCGCCTTCAGCAGCTCGCCCGAGCCGTAGGTGGTGGCGGTCAGGGCGGCGAAGACGCCCTTGGGAAGCAGCTGGAGACCGCTGGCCTCGGCCATCTCCACCACCGCGGTCTCCCCGCGCAGGGCGTAGGCGGCCGTCACCGGTTCGCCGAGCGGGCCGGTGACCCGTACCTCCCGGCGTTCGAATCCGGCGGCCACGGCCGCCGCGACGGTGCCGTCGCCGCCGTCCGCCACGGGGAGGGTTTCCACCTCGACACCGGGGACCGCGGACCGCAGCCCGGCCGTCACCCGCTCCGCGACCTGAACGGCCGTGAGCGAGCCCTTGAATTTGTCCGCGGCGATGAGTACGCGCGCGGCCTCAGTTACTGCTCCGTCCGTCACCTTGCTGATCCCTTGCTATCGAACGTGCAGTCGCGCCACCCCCGAGCCTATCCGGAGGATCCTCCGATGCCCATGGGTGCCCTGCGCCACACCCGGCGCGCCATACCCGGAAAAGGTGATATTCACGCTCATAGTGGGGCCGCATGAGCACCGAATCACCGGAACGTACCCAGTCGGACCCCCCGCCGGACGGCCACGCGGACGGCACCCCCGACCGCTCGGTGGTCGTGATCGGAGTGGTGGCGGTGCTCGCCGTGGTCGCCTGGGCGGCCCTCGGCAAGGAATCCTTCGACTCGGCGTCGAGCAGCGCCCTGGCCTGGGTGCTCGCCAATTTCGCCTGGCTCTTCGTGATCGCCGCCGACGTCTTCCTGGTGATGTGCGTGGTCCTGGCCGTCAGCCGCTTCGGGCGGGTGCGGCTGGGAGCCGACGACTCCGAGCCGGAGTTCACGACCATGGCCTGGATCGCGATGATGTTCAGCGCGGGCATGGGCATCGGCCTGATGTTCTACGGCGTGGGCGAGCCCCTGACCCACTTCCTGGCCCCGCCGCCCGCCTCCGGCGCGGCCCCCGGCACCGGTGACGCGGCCCGGGCGGCCCTGGAGTACTCCTTCTTCCACTGGACCCTGACCCCCTGGGCCATCTACGGCATCGTGGGCCTCGCCCTCGCCTACGCCACCTTCCGCAAGCGCCGCGGCAATCGCCTCAGCTCCGCCTTCGTGCCGCTGATGGGGGCCCGGCGCGCGGACGGGTGGCTCGGCAAGGCCATCGACCTGCTCGCCGTGTTCGCGACCGTCTTCGGCACCGCCACCAGCCTGGGCCTGGGCACCCTCCAGGTCGCGGAGGGACTGAACCTGACCGCGGGGGTCGAGGACTCCACCACCGTGCAGATGGTCATCATCGTGTCGCTCTCCGGGGCCTTCGTCCTCTCCGCCTTCTCGGGCCTGCACAAGGGCGTGAAGTGGCTGAGCACCATCAACATCGTGCTCGCCGCCGCCCTGATGTGCTTCGTCTTCCTCCTCGGGCCCACCGTCTACATCCTGGACGTGATCCCGGCGGGCGTCGGCGGCTACCTCAGCGAGCTGATCCCGATGGCGAGCCGCACCGGTGCCTTCACCGACTCCGAGTGGCTGGGCGCCTGGACCATCTTCTACTGGGCCTGGTGGCTGTCCTGGGCCCCCTTCGTGGGCACCTTCATCGCCCGGATCTCCCGAGGCCGCACGGTCCGCGAGTTCCTCGTCGGCGTCCTCCTGGTGCCCAGCGGCGCCACCGTCGTCTGGTTCTGCGTGATGGGCGGCACCGCGATCCGGCTGGACTCCACCGGCGGGGCCGACCTCGCCGCCACCATCAAGGACGGGGCCGAGGCCTCCCTCTTCGGGATGCTGGACGCCCTGCCCCTGGGCACGGTCACCTCCTGGGTGGCGATGATCCTGGTGATGACCTACTTCGTCACCAGCGCCGACTCCGCCTCCCTGGTGATGGGCTCCCTCACCAGCCGGGGCTCCCTGCACCCGCCGACGTGGCTGGTGGTCACCTGGGGCGTGCTGATGGCGGCCGTGGCGGCGGTCCTGCTGGTCGCGGGCGGACTGAAGTCCCTCCAGACGGCGACCATCCTGGTGGCCCTGCCCTTCGTCTTCGTGATGCTGCTGCTCTGCTGGGCCCTGGTGAAGGAACTCAGAGAGGACCCCGGCGCCGGCCCGGCCCGCCACCCCGCCCTGCACGGCCTCCGCGACGCCGTGAAGGCGATGGTCGGCGACGCCATCACCGAACAGGGCCCGGCCCGCCACCCCCGCCTCCGCCGCGCCGCCGAATCCCGCCGCGACCGAGACGACCCGACGCCCCCGTCCCCCTGAACCCGCCGCATTCAGCCTCGCGGGTGCCTGGGGAGCACCGCACCTCAGCCCGAATTCCAGCCCCGCCGGCGTGTGAGGCGCACCGGGCGCGGAGCGGCCGGGTCAGGGGGTCCGGGGCGCAGCCCCGGTTCCGGGAAGGGGCGGGTCGGGGAGAAGGCCCCGCGCAGCGGCCCCGCCCCCCCCCCCCCCCCCCCCCCCCCCCCCCCCCCCCCCGCCCCCCCCCCCCCCCC
>NZ_JBEOSD010000295.1:0-3862 GCF_040302735.1 Streptomyces sp. NPDC097619
CGCCCGAACTCCTCGGCCCCGTCGCCCGGCCAGCGCCCCTGCGGCGGGGTGCCGGGCCGGGGCCGCTGACGGACCGGTCGGAGCCGGAGCGGATCAGTCCTCGGTGGAGGCCGTGACGGACGGAGCGGTCTGCTCCGCCGCCGCGGTCTTCTTCGCCGCGGCCTTCTTCGCCGTGGTCTTCGCCGGGGCCTTCTTCGCCGTGGTCTTGGCCGCCGTCTTCTTGGCGACCGTCTTCTTGGCGGTCGTCGTCTTCTTGGCGGCCGCCGCCTTCTTCGCCGGGGCCTTCTTCGCCGCGGTCTTGCGGGCGGCCGTCTTCTTGACCGGAGCGGCCTCGGACTCCGCCGCGGCCGGAGCCGCCTCGGACGCCTCGGCGGCCACGGGCTCGGCGGCCGGGGCGGCCTCCGTCACCGGGGCGGTGACCACGACCACGGCCGCGGCCTCGGCACCGGCCGGGGAACCGGCCGGAGCGGTGACCTTGCGGGTGGCACGACGGCGCGGACGCGCCGGGGCGGCCTCCACGACCGGCTCGGCGACCGGCTCGACGACCTTCTCGGCGGCGGGCTCGGCCTCGGCGACGGGCGCCTCGACGACCGGCTCCGCGACGACGGCCTCGACCACCGGGGCGGCCTCCGCGGCCTCACCCTTCGGGGCACCCGCCGGAGCGGTCGCCTTGCGGGTGGCACGACGGCGGGTACGGCCCTTCGGCGCGGCCTCCTCCGCGGCGGGCTCCACCACGACGGCCTCGGGAGCGGACTCCACGACGGCCGCGACCTCGGGCTCGGCCACGACGGGCGCCAGCTCCAGGACCGCGTCCACGGGCTCCGCCACGACCGGCTCCGCGACCTGCTCGACGACGGCCGGGGCCTCGGACCGGGCGCTCCGCGGGGCACCCGCCGGAGCGGTGGCCTTGCGGGTGGCGCGACGACGCGAGCGGCGACCGCTCAGACCCGCCGCGGCCTCGGCCTCGGCGGCGCTGCCGTACAGCTCCTCGTCCGGGGCGAACCCGGGCTCGGGCAGGGCCAGCGGCGCGGCCGCCTCGGCGGCCAGCTCGGCCTCGGTCTCGTGCTCGACCTCGGTGCCCTCGGCGAGCTCCGTGCCGGCGCCGTGCTCGTGGTCGTGCTCGTGGCCCCGACCGCGCTTCTTGGCGCGCTTGCCGTTGCCGCCGCCGCCCTGCGCGGACGGCTGCTCCATGTGCACGATGACGCCGCGGCCGTTGCAGTGGACACAGGTCTCGGAGAAGGACTCCAGCAGGCCCTGGCCCACCCGCTTGCGGGTCATCTGGACCAGGCCGAGCGAGGTGACCTCGGCCACCTGGTGCTTGGTCCGGTCCCGGCCCAGGCACTCCAAGAGGCGGCGCAGCACCAGGTCGCGGTTGGACTCCAGGACCATGTCGATGAAGTCGATGACCACGATGCCGCCGAGGTCGCGCAGCCGCAGCTGGCGCACGATCTCCTCGGCCGCCTCCAGGTTGTTCCTGGTGACGGTCTCTTCGAGGTTGCCGCCCTGACCGGTGAACTTCCCGGTGTTGACGTCGACGACGATCATCGCCTCGGTCTTGTCGATCACCAGGGAACCGCCCGAGGGCAGCCACACCTTGCGGTCGAGGGCCTTGGCCAGCTGCTCGTCGATCCGGTAGGTGGCGAAGACGTCCACCTCGGAGGTCCAGCGCTGCAGGCGGTCGGCCAGGTCCGGGGCCACGTGCGAGACGTAGCCGTGGATGGTCTCCCACGCCTCGTCACCGCTGACGATGACCTTGGAGAAGTCCTCGTTGAAGATGTCCCGGACCACGCGGACGGTCATGTCCGGCTCGCCGTAGAGCAGGCTCGGCGAGGAGGTCGAGATCTGCTTGGACTTCTTCTGGATCTCCTCCCACTGCGCCTGGAGCCGCTCGACGTCGCGGCGCAGCTCGTCCTCGCTCGCGCCCTCGGCGGCGGTGCGCACGATGACGCCCGCGTCCTCGGGAACGATCTTCTTGAGGATGGTCTTCAGGCGAGCGCGCTCGGTGTCGGGCAGCTTGCGGCTGATGCCGGTCATCGAGCCCTCGGGCACGTAGACCAGGTAGCGGCCGGGCAGCGAGACCTGGCTGGTCAGGCGGGCGCCCTTGTGGCCGATCGGGTCCTTGGTGACCTGGACCAGCACGGACTGCCCGGACTTCAGCGCGGCCTCGATGCGGCGCGGGCCGTTGCCCATGCCGAGGGCCTCGAAGTTGACCTCACCGGCGTACAGGACGGCGTTGCGGCCCTTGCCGATGTCGATGAAGGCGGCCTCCATGGACGGCAGCACGTTCTGGACCTTGCCCAGGTAGACGTTGCCGACGTACGAGGTGGACTGCTCCTTGTTGACGTAGTGCTCGACGAGCACGTTGTCCTCGAGGACGCCGATCTGGGTGCGCTCGCCGTGCTGGCGGACCACCATGACCCGCTCGACGGCCTCGCGGCGCGCCAGGAACTCGGCCTCGGTGATGATCGGGACGCGGCGGCGGCCCTGCTCGCGGCCCTCGCGGCGGCGCTGCTTCTTGGCCTCCAGGCGGGTGGAGCCCTTGATGGACTGCACCTCGTCGGAGGAGGACTCGGAGCGCTCGCGGGCCGGACGCGGCTCGCGGACCTTCACGACCGTGCGGACGCCGTCCTCGTCACCGGCGGCGGCCTCGTCCCCGGCGTCACCGGAGCGACGGCGGCGGCGACGGCGACGACGGCTGGAGCTGGAGCCCATGGCGCCGGCGTCCTCGTCGTCGTCCTCGGAGCCCTCGGCCTCGTCGGCGGCGTCGGCGTCCTCGGCGGCGGGGGCCTCCTCGCCGGACTCGTCCTCGGCGGACTCGTCGAGGTCGGCGGAGTCACCGCGACGGCGGCGACGGCCACCCCGGCGACGGCGACGGCCCGGGCGGTCGCCCGAGTCCTCCGCCTCGTCCAGGACGGCCTCGGTGTCGGTGTGCTCGGCGTCGGCCTCCTCGGTCTCCTCGACCTCGGGGGCGGCGGCGACGGGCGCGGCGACCGGGGCCGGGGCCGGAGCGGCCTCGGGCTCGGTCACCCCACCGCGACGGCGACGGCGACGGCCCGACGGCTGCGGGGCGGGCGCCTCGACCACGGGGGCCTGCGCCTCGGCCTCGAACTCCTCGGCCTCCTCGTCCTCCGTGACGGCTTCCTCGGCGAGGGCCGCGGCGGCGGTCATCGCGGTCTGGAACATCGGAGCCTGGAAGACCGGCGCCTGGAAGACGGCGACGGCGGGGCGGCGGGTGCGGGCGCCGGGGGCCTTCGCCTCGGCGGCGGGGGCCTGCGGGGCCTCGGCCGCGGGCTGGGCGGCGGCGGTGCCCCGGGTGGCGCGGCGACGGCCGCCGCGGCCCTTGGGGGCGTCCACGGCGTCGGCCACGGTGAACTTGGGGGGCTGCGGGGCCTCGACCGGCGCGGCGGGGGCCTCGACGGCGGCGGGCGCCTCGGCGGCCGGAGCGGCGACGGCACGGGTGGCACGACGACGGGTCCGGGCCGGAGCGGCGGCCGGAACCTCCTCCGCGACCGGCTCGGCGACGGGAGCCGGGGCCTCGACGACCGGGGCCTCCACGGCGGCGGGCGCCTCGGCGGCCGGAGCCGCGACGGCACGGGTGGCACGACGACGGGTCCGGGCCGGAGCGGCGGCGGGGGCCTCTTCCGCGACCGGCTCGGCGACGGCCGGGACGGCGGCGGCCGGAGCCTCCACGGCGGCGGCCTCGGCGGCCGGAGCGGCGACGGCACGGGTGGCACGACGACGGGTCCGGGCCGGAGCGGCGGCCGGAGCCTCGTCCGCGACCGGCTCGGCGGCGGCGGGGGCCTCGGCGGCCGGGGCCTCGACCGCGGCGGCGGTGGCGGCGCGGGTGGCACGGCGACGGGTC
>NZ_JBEOSD010000296.1:0-3816 GCF_040302735.1 Streptomyces sp. NPDC097619
GGCCCCGGGAGAACACCCCGGGGCCGGCGGCCCTCCGTCACGCGTGGCGCGGACGTCAGCCCGCGAGCAGCTTGCGGACCCGGTCCGCGCCGACCGCCAGCAGCAGCGTGGGCAGGCGGGGGCCGGTCTCGCGGGTCACGAGCAGGCGGTAGAGCAGGGCGAAGAACTCGCGCTGGGCGACCTTCAGCTCGGGGGTGGGCTTGGCCTCCGGGTCCAGGCCGGCCATGACCTTCGGGACGCCGTAGACCAGGGTGGTCAGGCCGTCCAGGGACCAGTGCGAGTCCAGGCCCTCCAGCAGCAGCTCCAGGGAGCGGCGGCCGTCGGCGTCCAGGGAGGCGAGCAGCTCGGTGTCGGGCTCCTCGCGGACCAGGGTGCGCTGGTCGGCCGGGACCTGGGTGGTGATCCAGTTCTCGGCGCGGTCCAGGCGCGGGCGGACCTCGTCGAGGGAGGTCAGCGGCTCGGACGGGTCCAGGTCGTGGAGGATCCGCAGGGTCTGCTCGTCGTGGCCGGCGGTGATGTCCACGACGGAGGCGAGGGTGCGGTACGGCAGCGGGCGCGGGGTCCGCGGCAGCTCCACGGCGGCGGTGCGGACGGCCCGGGAGTGCGCGGCGGCGTCGGCGGGCAGCACGGAGCCGTCGGCGACCTTGGCCTCCAGCTTGTCCCACTCGTCGTACAGCCGCTGGATCTCCTGGTCGAAGGCGATCTTGAAGGACTGGTTGGGGCGGCGGCGGGCGTACAGCCAGCGCAGCAGCTGCGGCTCCATGATCTTCAGGGCGTCGCCGGGGGTGGGGACCCCGCCCTTGCTGGAGGACATCTTGGCCATGCCGCTGATGCCGACGAAGGCGTACATCGGGCCGATCGGCTGCTCCCCGCCGAAGAGGTGCACGATCTGGCCGCCGACCTGGAAGGAGGAGCCCGGGGAGGAGTGGTCCACGCCGGAGGGCTCGAAGACGACGCCCTCGTAGGCCCAGCGCATCGGCCAGTCGACCTTCCAGACCAGCTTGCCGCGGTTGAACTCGCTGAGGCGGACCGTCTCGGTGAACTCGTCCTCGGTGCAGACGTAGGTCATCTCGGTGGTCTCGTCGTCGTAGGAGACGACCTTGGTGAAGTCCTTGTTGCAGGCCCCGCAGTACGGCTTGTACGGGAAGTACTCGGCCCCCTCGGCGCTGCCGTCGTCCTCGCCGGCCGCGCCGGAGCCCTCGGCGGCCTCCAGCTCGGCCTCGTCCACCGGCTTCTGCGACTTCTTCGCGGCCTTGGGCTTGGTCCGGTACTGGGCGAGCACGGCGTCGATGTCGCCGCGGTGCTTCATCGCGAACAGGACCTGCTCGCGGTAGACGCCCGAGGTGTACTGCTCGGTCTGGCTGATGCCGTCGTACTCGACGCCCAGCTCGGCCAGCGCCTCGGTCATGGCGGCCTTGAAGTGCTCGGACCAGTTCGGGTGCGGGGAGCCCTCGGGGGCCGGTACGGCGGTCAGCGGCCGGCCGATGTGCTGCGCGTGGCTCTCCTCGGTGACGCCGGGGATGCCCTTGGGGACCTTGCGGTAGCGGTCGTAGTCGTCCCAGGAGATCAGGTGCCGGACCTCGTGGCCGCGGCGGCGGATCTCGTCGGCGACCAGGTGCGGGGTCATGACCTCACGGAGGTTGCCGAGGTGGATGGGGCCGGAGGGGGACAGGCCGGAGGCGACGACGACCGGTTTGCCCGGGGCACGACGCTCCGCCTCGGCGATGACCTCGTCCGCGAAACGGGAGACCCAGTCGGTCTCGGTGGTGCTCTGGGCGCTCTGAGCCACGACACGTCCTTCTGCTCGGTTTCTGGCTGGGAACATTCTCCCAGACGGAACCGCGCCGTCCGGGGTTGCCCGGCGGAGGGCACCTTCGGTCCCGGTCGGCCCCGCCGGCCTGGGGGCCGCTTATCCCTTCGGGTCGGCCGCACCCCCCGTGGGATACTCGTAGCGCTTCACGTACGCACGCCCACGCAGCACTCTCACAGGAACGGCAGCCCATGGCCTCGGTCCCTTCCCTCGCTTCTTCCGTCCACGCGCGTCTCGCGTCCGCCCTCGTCTCCGCCCTGCCGGAGGCCGGTGCGGCCGACCCGCTGCTGCGACGAAGCGACCGGGCCGACTTCCAGGCCAACGGCATCCTGGCCCTCGCGAAGAAGGCCAAGGCCAACCCGCGCGAGCTGGCGACGAAGGTCGTGGACGGCCTGGACGCCGGTGACCTGCTGAAGGAGGTCGAGGTCTCCGGCCCCGGCTTCCTCAACATCACCGTCTCCGACAAGGCGATCATCGAGACCCTGGCGGCCCGCGCCGCGGACGCCCGGCTCGGCGTGCCGCTGAACGGGTCCGCGGGCACCACCGTCATCGACTACGCGCAGCCGAACGTGGCCAAGGAGATGCACGTCGGCCACCTGCGGTCGGCCGTCATCGGCGCGGCGATGGTGGAGATCCTGGAGTTCACCGGCGAGAAGGTGGTCCGCCGGCACCACATCGGGGACTGGGGCACCCAGTTCGGCATGCTGATCCAGTACCTGCTGGAGCACCCGCACGAGCTGGACCACAAGGCCGCCGACGCGGCGGGCGAGGCCGCCGGCGAGGAGGCCATGTCCAACCTGAACCGTCTGTACAAGGCCTCGCGGGTGCTCTTCGACTCCGACGAGGAGTTCAAGACCCGGGCCCGCGCCCGCGTCGTGGACCTCCAGGCCGGGGACCCGGAGACGCTGGCCCTGTGGCAGCGGTTCGTGGACGAGTCGAAGATCTACTTCTACTCGGTCTTCGACAAGCTGGACATGGACATCCAGGACGTGGACGTGGTCGGCGAGTCCGGCTACAACGACATGCTCGTGGAGACCTGCGAGCTGCTGGAGGAGTCGGGCGTCGCGGTCCGTTCCAACGGCGCCCTGTGCGTGTTCTTCGACGAGTACAAGGGCCCGGACGGGCAGCCCACCCCGCTGATCGTGCGGAAGTCGGACGGCGGCTTCGGCTACGCGGCCACCGACCTCTCGGCGATCCGGGACCGGGTCGGCAAGCTGGGCGCGGACACCCTGATCTACGTGGTGGACGCCCGGCAGTCCCTGCACTTCAAGATGGTCTTCGAGACGGCCCGCCGGGCCGGGTGGCTGACCGAGGGCACCCAGGCCGTGCAGCTGGCCTTCGGCACCGTCCTCGGCAAGGACGGCAAGCCCTTCAAGACCCGCGAGGGCGAGACGGTCCGCCTGGTGGACCTCCTGGACGAGGCGGTGGAGCGGGCCGCGTCCGTGGTCCGCGAGAAGGCCCAGGACCTCACGGAGCAGGAGATCGCCGAGCGGGCCGCGCAGGTGGGCATCGGTGCCGTGAAGTACGCGGACCTGTCGACCTCGGCGGCCCGGGACTACAAGTTCGACCTGGACCAGATGGTGTCGCTGACGGGTGACACCTCGGTGTACCTCCAGTACGCCTACGCGCGGATCCAGTCGATCCTGCGCAAGGCCGGCGAGGCCGCGCCGGTGGCGCACCCGGAACTGGAGCTGGCCCCGACCGAGCGTGCCCTCGGCCTGCACCTGGACGGCTTCGGTGAGCTGATCGCGGAGGCGGCCTCCGAGTACGCCCCGCACAAGCTGGCCGCGTACCTGTACCAGCTGGCCTCGCTGTACACGTCCTTCTACGCGGAGTGCCCGGTCCTCAAGGCCGACACGACCGAGCAGGTCGAGAACCGTCTGTTCCTGTGCGACCTGACCGCCCGGACGCTCACCAAGGGCATGTCCCTCCTGGGCATCCGCACCCCCGAGCGCCTCTGACGCTCCCCCGCCCGCACACGGCCGCGGCCCCTCCCCCACCCGGGG
>NZ_JBEOSD010000297.1:0-3603 GCF_040302735.1 Streptomyces sp. NPDC097619
GCTTCCTTCGTTCTTGCGTTTCCGACTCTATCAGACCGTTTCCGTTCCGATTTCCTCGGCGCCTTTCCGGTCCCGACCGCTTTCGCGTCCGTTTCGTTTCCGGCGGTTCCGACTCTATCAGCATTTCGCACCGGGTTTTCCCCGGGTCGAATTCCTGAAGGATTCGGAGACGTACTCCACCCCATGCGAATTGCATTCGAATTAAGGGGAGTGAGGAGAGTCTAGATGGCTGATCTCGGACTGTCCAGTTCGAGTCAACCGTTCGAATCTACCTCCCCGCTTCGGCCGTGTCAACGGCGTTTGCGGGACGACGAGGAGACTAGCAGCTGAACGGGCTTGTACGCACATCAGGCCGCGGTGGGCAGGGAAGCGCTGCGGTCGGCCGCGGCGACGTCTCCCGTTTCGCCTTCCCGGGCGGCCCGGCCGCCGAGCACGTAGACATAGGCCAGGAAGGCGGCCTCGGCCACGACCCCGATGGTGATGCGGGCCCATGTGGGCAGGCCGGAGGGGGTGACGAAGCCTTCGATGACCCCGGACACGAACAACACCAGGGCCAGGCCGATGGCCATGCCGAGTGCGGCCCTGCCCTGTACGGCGAGGGCTTCCCGGCGCGTGCGGGGTCCCGGGTCGATCACCGTCCAGCCCAGTTTGAGTCCGGTGCCCGCGGCCACGAACACGGCCGTCAGCTCCAGGAGTCCGTGCGGGAGGATCAGCCCGAGGAAGGTGTCCAGGCGGCCCGCGGAGGACATCAGGCCGATGCCCACGCCGACGTTGAGCATGTTCTGGAAGAGGATCCACAGCACGGGAAGGCCCAGGAAGGCACCCAGCACCAGGCACATCGCCGCGGCCTGCGCGTTGTTCGTCCACACCTGCGCGGCGAACGAGGCCGCCGGGTGGCTGGAGTAGTAGGTCTCGTACTGGCCGCCGGGGCGGGTCATGGCACGCAGTTCGGCGGGGGCGCCGATGCTCGCCTGTACCTCGGGGTGCGCGGAGATCCACCAGCCGATGACGACGGCGAGGAGCGTGGAGAGCAGGGCCGTGGGGATCCACCAGCGCCTGCTCAGGTAGACGGCGGCCGGGAACCCGTGGGTGAGGAAGCGGGTCGCGTCGCGCCAGCCGGCCCGCCGGGTGCCCGTGACCGTGGCCCGGGCCCGCGCCACGAGCTGGGTGAGGCGGCCGGTGAGCATCGGGTCGGGCGCGGTGGACTGGATGAGCGAGAGGTGCGTGGCGGTGCGCTGGTAGAGGGAGACCAGTTCGTCGGCCTCGTCCCCGGTGAGGTGGCGGGCGCGGCGCAGCAGCTGTTCCAGCCGGTCCCATTCGGCCCGGTGGGCGGTCACGAAGACGTCGAGGTCCATCCGGCTGCTGCTCCTGCCACGGTGCGCGGTGCCATCGCCCGTACGGGTGACGGCTGACGTACTGCGATCAGCTTGGCAGACTGGCCGGACAAGGGGCAGGGCAGGTCACGCGGTGTGGAGGTCGGAGTTCGGTGAGTGCGCTGGTGACGGGGGACGCGGTGGTCCTGGGGCTGCAGCCCGCGAGGCTGCCGAGCCGGGCCCTGGCGATCACGATCGATCTGGCCGTGCAGTGGACGGTCTTCCTGGTGGCCTCGCTGGTCCTGGTCTCGGCGACCTCCTCCCTGGACGACGCGGCGCGGGCCGCCGTGCAGGTGGTGCTCTTCCTGGTGGTGCTGGTGGGCGTGCCCATCGCGGTGGAGACGCTGAGCCACGGGCGGTCCCTGGGGAAGCTGGCCTGCGGGCTGCGGGTGGTCCGGGACGACGGCGGTCCGGTGCGCTTCCGGCACGCGCTGGTGCGCGGGGCGATGGGCGTGGTGGAGCTGCTGCTGACCTTCGGGACGATCGCCTGCATCGCCTCGCTCGTGTCGGAGCGGGGCCGGCGGCTCGGGGACGTCTTCGCGGGCACCCTGGTGGTGCGGGAGCGGGTGCCGGGGGCCAAGAGCGGCTATCTGCCGCCGCCCCCGCCGTGGCTGGCCGGCGCGTTCACGCAGCTGGACCTCTCGGCCGTGCCGGAGGGGCTGTGGCTGGCGGTGCGGCAGTTCCTGTCGCGGGCCGGGCAGCTGGATCCGCACGTGGCGGCTTCGATGGCGGCCCGGCTGGGTGACGACCTGGTCCGGTACACCGGCACCCCGGCCCCGCCCGGCGTGCCGGCGGGGGCCTATCTGGCGGCGGTGGTGCACGAGCGGCAGACCCGCGACGCGCGGCGGGCCTTCGGGTCGTCGGGCGGCCCGTCGGCCGGTGCGGCGCCCGGCGCGCCGACCGGGGGCCCGGGGTATCCGGCGAACCCTTGGCAGCAACCCGCGCCGGGCGCGCAGTACGCCCCCGGTCCCATCCCTGCCCCCGCGCCGCAGACACCGCAGGCACCGGCCCCGGTGTCCTCCCCGGAGCCCCCGGCTCCGGGCGCCACCGGGACGCAGGGCTCGGGCACCGGGTTCGCCCCTCCCGCGTAGTCCGGCGGTCCCGGGCGAGGGCGTGGGCTCAGCCCCAGGGGCCGTACTCCCCTGCGTTCCCTTCGTTTCCTTCGTTCAGGTCGTCCTCCCGCGCCTCGTCCTCGTCCCCCGTGGCCGTCTCCGTGCTCTTGGGCGCGCGGGGTGGGAAGGCCGAGGGCGGGGTCTCCAGGTCCTCCAACTCGATGCCGGGGGCGGCGAGGACCACGTCACCGGCGATGTGGACGGTGTGCTGCTCCCCGGTGTCGAGGGAGCTGACCTGGTAGGCGTCCACGGCGAGCGGTCCGCTGTCGGTGGTGTGCTCCTCGCGGCCGAGCAGGGCCCATGCCTGGTCCTCGGTGCGGGGGGCGAGGACCGGATCGGTGAAGCGGACGAGCCGGACGCGGGCGGCGGGTCCGCCCGGGGTGAGGCCGAGCAGGCGGGCGGTGGCCACGAGGAAGGCCGGGGAGGTGCCGCTGAAGGCGTGTGCGCGGACGTTGCCCTCGGTGGCCTCGGTGCCGGAGGGGTCGGTGCGGACCCAGGTGACCCCGTCGAGGGCGGCGGCGCGGACCTGCCAGTCGCCGGCGTGGAGTTCGAGGCGGATCGGGCGGCCGAGGTCGTCGAGGGCGAGGTCCGCGGTCCCGGTCTGGCGGCCTTCGGGGTCGGTCGTCCGGGAGACGTAGCGCCAGCCGGAGGGGCCCGGGGCGCAGTGGAAGGTCTCCTCGCCGAGGGGCGCGTGGTCGTGGGGGTCGTGGAGGGAGTAGCGGCCGCGGGGCATGGGGCTTCCTGGGGTCTGCGGACGGGGCAGGCCCCCGGCTCGGGAGCCGGGGGCCTGCTTCGATGCTGTGGTGACGGCACCGCCGTGCCGCTCCCGGGGGTGGGAGCGGCGGGTGGGATCAGTAGCGGTAGTGGTCCGGCTTGTACGGGCCCTCGACCGTGACGCCGATGTAGTCGGCCTGCTCCTGGCGGAGGGTCGTCAGCTTGACGCCGAGGGCGTCGAGGTGGAGGCGGGCGACCTTCTCGTCGAGGTGCTTGGGCAGCGTGTAGACGCCGACCGGGTACTCCTCGGGCTTGGTGAAGAGTTCGATCTGGGCGAGGGTCTGGTCCGCGAAGGAGTTCGACATCACGAAGGACGGGTGCCCGGTCGCGTTGCCCAGGTTGAG
>NZ_JBEOSD010000298.1:0-3549 GCF_040302735.1 Streptomyces sp. NPDC097619
CTCTTCCCGGACCTGTCCGTGCTCGTGGCCGACGACGAACACCTTCAGGACATCGGCTACGTCCGCGACGGCGCCAACCGCCTGCACGCCTACGTCGAGCAGCGCCTGACGCGCCTCGCGCCGGCTCTGGAGGGTCTGGAAGATCGCACGGTCCAGTGCACCCGCTGCTTCCAGCACACCGTCGTGGTCGAGGTCGACAGGACCACCGAGCCGGCGGTCCACCCGCGCTGCCGCTTCTGTCACACGGACTGGCACCCGTTCGCGCTGGCGCACGAGTACGACGCGGTCCACAACGCCGGCAAGTTCTCCAGCGACTCCCCCAACTGCCCCCGCTGCGGGACACCCCATGCCGTCGCCAGGTACGTCTTCCGCGCCGTCGACCTTCAGCATCCCCGGGCCATCGGCGGCGGCTCGCACTTCCCCGAGTATCCGAGCGTCACCTTCTGCTTCGAGTGCGCGGCCCCCGTGGTCGACGCGGTCCCGCCGGAGTCTGCCACCGGGCCGGATCCGCAGGGGCGGGAGTGACGATCGAGCGACCGAAGCGACCGGCCTCCCGAAGACCCCCCGTCACCACGTGGGTGGACTTCCTGCGCGCCCGGATCCGTGAGGAGAGGGAGAGCACCGAGGCCGCGGCCTGCACGGTCGGGGACGGCACACCACACTGGTGGGACCTGAGCGAGGCCGGGGGCCGGCGCTTCGGCGTGCTCTCCGCCGGTCGGCTCTTCGCGTCCATCCTGACCGGCCGCGGCCACTTCGCCGACCACGAAACGGCCCTGCACCTGATCCGCAACCAGCCGCTCCGTGTCCTGGACGACCTGGACGCCAAGGCCCGCACCGTCGACCTCCTGGCCGTGCTCCATCAGCGCGACGACCCGGCGGCCGCCGAACTCCTCCCCGTCGTGCAGGGGTTCGCGGCCTCGTACATCGACCACCCCGACCACCCCGACCCCGAAGGAGACCACCCGTGACGGACCCCCTCGACACCGAGGTGATCGACGCGGAGATCGTGGACGCGGAACCGGTGGACGCGGAGCTCGTCCCGGCCGGACACCGGCCCCTGGCCGGGGCGCAGGAGCGGCACGTCGTCACGATGCACACCATGCTGGCCCCGGGGCAGTCGCCTCCCCGCGCCGGGGACGAGCGGCCACCGTGGACCGATGCCGATCTCCGTCTCACCGAGGAGGACGTCGCCGACCTCCAGGCCCCGGACCTCGCCGCCACCACCGTGACGAACCTCCGGTCGAGCCTGGGTGCCTTCGAGCGGTGGTGCGCGGCCCAGCGGCCGCCGCGGGTGGCCTCGCCCTGCACCACGGCCACGTACACCTCCTACGGGCTGCATCTGATCCGCCGCGGGAAGGCCGGGGAGTTCAAGCCGTCCAGCGTCGGCAAGTACATGTCGCGGATTCTGAATGCCCAGCCCGAGGGGATCCGGCCGGACCCGAGCGTGGTCAGGGCCCGGTTGAAGGTGTGGCAGAAGGAGTGGCGGCAGAGCGGCGGCGAGGTCCGCCGGGCCCCGGCCGTCACGATCGACTACAACCTGCGGGTCATCGCGAAGATCGACGAGTCCACCGCCATCGGCAAGCGGGACGCGTTCCTCGCCGCCCTGGCCTACGCCAACCTGCAACGCGAGTCCGAGCTCACCGACATGCTCATCGGCCGCATCAAGATCTACGACACCGGGCTGATGGTCACCACCGCCACCTCCAAGACCGACCAGGCCGGCAAGGGGGCCACGCGCTTCGTCACCGACCGCGAAGACCTCCAGCTCGTCCGCCGGGCCCGCGCCTGGTTCGCCGTCCTGCACGAACTCGACGCCTTCGCACCCCACCTGCCCCTCTTCCGCGCCCTGACGGTCAAGGGCAGGCTGCGCAAGTACCCCCCCGAGCGTGAGCGGGGCCTGCGGATGCGGTCCGGCTCGCTGGACGACCGTCTCCAGGTGCTCGCCGCGCGCGCCGGAGTCCCCGTCATCGACGGCCGGAAGGTCACCAGCCACGGATGGAGAGCGGGCGCCAACACCGACATGATCGAGGCCAAGGTGCCACTCCTGGACCGCAACCTCGCAGGCCGCTGGAGCCCCGGGTCCACCACCGCCGACACCTCCTACGACCGCCGCCACGGCCTCGGCACCGACGACCCCCTCGCCCACGTACCCCTCTTCGGCGGCCCCGCCCACCAGGCCGTCGCCGAAGCCCGCCGCACCCAGACCCCCTAGCCGTCAGCATCCCGAGGAGACGCACTGTGCCCCTGTCCAGCGAGGACCCCTCCCGTGCACGAACCTGGATCGAGACGGTCCGCCTCAACGGCGAGGACGTACAGATCCAGATCGCGGACGCCTCCAACATGGTCACGCCCGGCGTCGTCGGTCGGCGTCCTTCGCAACACCCCCATGGCGCGACCCGCGGCCCCGACTCCGCCCACCCGACCGACCCTATGGGCGAGGAGACTGCGGTCGACCCTGAGTACGGCGGGTCCACCGTCAGCGAGAACGAGCGCCTGGTGCGCTTCATCACCGACCGCATCGCCACCTTGGGCGTGCACGGCCCGACCGAGCCCCTGGCCACGGGAGTGATGGGTCTGGTCACCGCGTACAGCACCCTCCAAGAAGCAGCACGCGGGCAGGCACCCGACTACGCGACCGGGGTCGTGGACGGGCTCGGGCAGGCCCTGCGCTACATCGCCGGGGGCTTCCCCCCAAGCCAGGACAACGACTTCCCCGTGGACACCGCCGCCCTCCCCGAGGCATGGACCGACACCCCCGACCCGACCGGGTACGCGGCCCTATGAGCCGGGATCCCGAGCTGGTGATGTGGGGCCGGTGTCGGTCGGGGAAGCGTGACCTGGGCTTTCCGGGCTAGGCGCGTGTGTCGCCTTCACCGTGAACCCACCGCGGGCGGGAAGCTGGAGGGGTGACGACGACGTGCGGTAACTGCGGGGCCTGGGCGTGCCGTGAGTGCTTCCCCGACGGCCCGCCGCCCCGCGACACCCTGTGCGAGAAGTGCGGCCGGATGCAGTGCGCCGACTGCTCGACCTGCGGATGTACGGCGCGGTGCATGAGTTGCCGAGGCGAGGTCAGTACGGCCACGCACATCCGCACGGGCTGGCCCTGCTGGTGCGCGTGCGTGTGCATGGCGCTCGCGCCGGACAGCCTCGTCCTGACACCGGAGGACGACTACGCCTGAGCCGGGAGCAGGGTGAGGCGGATGCTGCCGCCCTCCAGATGGAAGCTGAACGGGGCCGCGATGTCCGCGCCGACGTTCTCGACCCGAGATCCAACCCGACCTGATCATCCCCACCGGCAAGCGCAAGGGCCTAGCCCCAGCGTTGCGAGCGTCTACCGGGCGCTCGCCGAACACGAGAAGAGACGTGCCCTCCCCGATGACCGCGGGGAGGGCACGCGCGCTTCGGGGACTAGCGGCCCGCGGTGTGCGCGGCGAAGGCCGCCCAGGCGCCCTGCGAGAACGACAGGACGGTGTACCCGTCGGCCTGGTCGAGCTGCTTGGAGTCGCGGATGAAGACCGCGCCCGGCTGCGGGCACGCCTCGACGCACTC
>NZ_JBEOSD010000299.1:0-3508 GCF_040302735.1 Streptomyces sp. NPDC097619
GCACCCGGTCACCCCGGGTGCCCGCCGCCTGCCGCGTCCACGGGCCGGGCACCGGGGAACACCCGGGGCCAACCCTCGCTACCATGGGTTTTCCGGACCTGACCGGGGCCCCGGAACCTCCCCCTGACTCCGTACGGGGGGACCCCCGTGAGGAGCGCTCTTGCCAGACGAGGTCCAGCCACTCTCCGCCGCGCAGCCCGACCCGAAGGCCGGCCCGGCCGAGGTGGCCCCCGCCACGCCGCCCGCCGCGCCGAAGCCGGTGCCGCCGGTCAAGCCCGCGCCGCTGAAGCCCGCGCCGCTGAAGCCCGCGGGCTCCTCCAACCGGGTCCGCGCCCGCCTCGCCCGGCTGGGCGTCCAGCGCTCCAACCCGTACAACCCGGTCCTGGAACCGCTGCTCCGCATAGTCCGCAGCAACGACCCCAAGATCGAGACGGCCACCCTGCGCCAGATCGAGAAGGCGTACCAGGTCGCGGAGCGCTGGCACCGCGGCCAGAAGCGCAAGAGCGGGGACCCGTACATCACGCACCCGCTCGCGGTGACCACCATCCTGGCCGAGCTGGGCATGGACCCGGCCACCCTGATGGCGGGCCTGCTCCACGACACCGTCGAGGACACCGAGTACGGCCTGGAGCAGCTGCGCCGGGACTTCGGCGACGCCGTGGCCCTGCTCGTGGACGGGGTCACCAAGCTCGACAAGGTCAAGTTCGGCGAGGCCGCGCAGGCCGAGACCGTCCGCAAGATGGTCGTCGCCATGGCCAAGGACCCCCGGGTCCTCGTCATCAAGCTCGCGGACCGCCTGCACAACATGCGCACGATGCGTTACCTCAAGCGGGAGAAGCAGGAGAAGAAGGCCCGCGAGACCCTGGAGATCTACGCCCCGCTGGCGCACCGGCTGGGCATGAACACCATCAAGTGGGAGCTGGAGGACCTCGCCTTCGCGATCCTCTACCCCAAGATGTACGACGAGATCGTCCGCCTGGTCGCCGAGCGCGCCCCGAAGCGGGACGAGTACCTGGCCCTGGTCACCGACGAGGTCCAGACCGACCTGCGGGCGGCCCGCATCAAGGCCACCGTCACCGGGCGGCCGAAGCACTACTACAGCGTCTACCAGAAGATGATCGTGCGGGGCCGCGACTTCGCCGAGATCTACGACCTGGTGGGCATCCGCGTCCTGGTGGACACCGTCCGCGACTGCTACGCGGCCCTGGGCACCGTCCACGCCCGCTGGAACCCGGTTCCGGGGCGGTTCAAGGACTACATCGCGATGCCCAAGTTCAACATGTACCAGTCGCTGCACACGACGGTCATCGGACCCAACGGCAAGCCCGTCGAGCTCCAGATCCGCACCTTCGACATGCACCGGCGCGCCGAGTACGGCATCGCCGCGCACTGGAAGTACAAGCAGCAGACCGTCGCGGGCAGCTCCAAGGTCCGCACCGACGTCCCGCAGGCCGCCAAGGGCAGCGCCGGCCAGGACACCGTCAACGACATGGCCTGGCTGCGGCAGCTCCTGGACTGGCAGAAGGAGACGGAGGACCCGGGCGAGTTCCTCGACTCGCTGCGCTTCGACCTCTCCCGCAACGAGGTCTTCGTCTTCACGCCCAAGGGCGACGTGATCGCGCTGCCCGCCGGGGCCACCCCGGTGGACTTCGCCTTCGCCGTGCACACCGAGGTCGGCTACCGGACCATAGGGGCCCGGGTCAACGGCCGGCTGGTCCCGCTGGAGTCCACCCTGGACAACGGCGACCTGGTCGAGGTCTTCACCTCCAAGGCGGAGGGCGCCGGACCGTCCCGGGACTGGCTGGGCTTCGTCAAGTCCCCGCGGGCCCGGAACAAGATCCGCGCCTGGTTCTCCAAGGAGCGCCGGGACGAGGCCATCGAGCACGGCAAGGACGCCATCGCGCGGGCCATGCGCAAGCAGAACCTGCCGATCCAGCGGATCCTCACCGGCGACTCCCTGGTCACCCTCGCCCACGAGATGCGCTACCCCGACATCTCCTCTCTGTACGCCGCCATCGGCGAGGGACACGTCTCCGCGCAGGCCGTGGTCCAGAAGCTCGTCCAGGCCATGGGCGGGGAAGAGGCGGCCAACGAGGACATCGAGGAGAGCGTCCCGCCCTCGCGCGGCCGCACCAAGCGCCGCGCCAACGCCGACCCGGGCGTGGTGGTCAAGGGCGTCGAGGACGTCTGGGTGAAGCTGGCGCGCTGCTGCACCCCCGTGCCCGGCGACCCGATCATCGGGTTCGTCACCCGGGGCAGCGGCGTATCGGTCCACCGGGCCGACTGCGTCAACGTGGACTCGCTCTCGCAGCAGCCCGAGCGGATCCTGGAGGTCGAGTGGGCCCCCACCCAGTCCTCCGTGTTCCTCGTCGCCATACAGGTCGAGGCCCTGGACCGGTCCCGGCTGCTCTCCGACGTCACCCGGGTCCTGTCCGACCAGCACGTCAACATCCTGTCGGCGGCCGTCCAGACCTCCCGCGACCGGGTGGCCACCAGCCGGTTCACCTTCGAGATGGGCGACCCCAAGCACCTCGGTCACGTCCTCAAGGCCGTCCGGGGCGTGGAGGGCGTCTACGACGTCTACCGCGTCACCTCCGCCCGCCGGCCCTGACCACCCCCGCCCCGGCGGTCCCGACGCGGACCGCCGGGCCGGAGCGCCGCACGGCCGCACGGTCGGGCGGTCGGAGAGCCGAACCGGGGGAGTGCCCCCGCACGCGGAAGGGCCCCGGCGGCCCCTGGATTCCAGGGAGCCGCCGGGGCCCTTCCGCCGTCGCGCGAAGACCTCCGGGCGGGAGGATCAGCCGCCGAACTCCTCCAGGCCCTTCAGCGCTTGGTCGAGCAGGGCCTGCCGGCCCTCCAGCTCACGGGAGAGCTTGTCGGCCTTGGCGTCCTGCCCGGCCGCCCGGGCCGCCTCGATCTGCTTGCGCAGCTTGTCGACGGCGTCCTGGAGCTGACCGGTCAGACCGGCGGCGCGGGCCCGCGCCTCCGGGTTCGTCCGGCGCCACTCGTTCTCCTCGGCCTCCTGGATGGCCCGCTCCACGGCGTGCATCCGGCCCTCGACCTTGGGACGGGCGTCCCGCGGCACGTGCCCGATGGCCTCCCAGCGCTCGTTCACCGCGCGGAACGCGGCCCGAGCGGACTTGAGGTCCGTCACCGGAAGGATCTTCTCGGCCTCGTCGGCGAGCTCCTCCTTCAGCTTCAGGTTCTCCGACTGCTCGGCGTCCCGCTCGGCGAACACCTCGCCGCGCGCCGCGAAGAAGACGTCCTGCGCCCCGCGGAAGCGGTTCCACAGCTCGTCCTCGGACTCGCGCTGGGCGCGGCCCGCCGCCTTCCAGTCCGCCATCAGCTCGCGGTACCGGGCCGCCGTCGGACCCCAGTCGGTGGAGCGGGAGAGCGACTCGGCCTCGGTGACCAGCTTCTCCTTGACCTTGCGGGCGTCCTCGCGCTGCGCGTCCAGGGACGCGAAGTGCGCCTTGCGCCGCTTGGAGAAGGCCGACCGGGCGTGCGA
>NZ_JBEOSD010000300.1:0-3481 GCF_040302735.1 Streptomyces sp. NPDC097619
GTCCGGGTAGAGGTGCAAGGTGAGCCGGCCTGCGTGGATCAGCTCCACGAGGTATCGAAGCTGTTCTGCCAGGACGGGGTAGCCGGGCCACCGGTCCCCGCCCCCCGCACCGCGGCCCCGCGCGTTCAGTCCGCGCGGCGGACCGCCCGCAGGACCACGTCGCTGACGTGGTGGGTGCTGGCGGCTCCGGCCGGTCGCGGCCGGGTCTCGTGGAGTTCGACCCGCCAGGCCTCGGGTGCCGCGGCCAGGGCGTCGGCGATCTCCTCGACCCCGACGAACGCCTCCGGGTCGTACACCCGGGTCTGGGCGGCCGGGTCCACCGGCTCTTCCAGGGGGCTCAGGTCGTGGTGCACGACCAGGAGGGTCCCGCCGGGCGCGACGGCGGCCAGCAGGCCGCGCAGTCCGCGCCGGTCGGGGGTGCGCTTGAACGAGCCGTACTGGAGCGAGACGAGGTCGTAGGTCGCGGTCCCGAAGGGGGCGGGGGCGTTCGCGTCGGCCCGCAGCAGCTCGACGTCCAGGCCGCGCCGGTCGGCCTCGGCCCGCACCCGGGCGAGGGCGTTGCCGGAGATGTCCGTGGCGGTGACCTTCCAGCCCCGTTCGGCCAGCCACAGGGCGTCGGCCCCCTCGCCGGTCCCGACCTCCAGGGCGCGGCCCGGGGTCAGCCCGGTGGCCTCGTGGACGAGGGTGCCGTTCGGGTTGCCGCTCCAGGTGCGCTCGGTGCCGCCGTAGCGGTGGTCCCAGTCGGCCTCCTCGCCCGAGGGGCGGGCGGCGGCCTTCAGGTCCTCCTCGGCGAGGCTGAAGGCGATCATGGCGCCGACCTGGCTGCCCTGGGCCGCCGCGGGCAGCACCTGCAGGCTCGGGTCGGTGACGTTGCCGGCCGCGTACACCCCCGCGACGGCGGTCTCGCCGCGCGGGTCGACCGCGAGGACCTCGCCCGCGCCGCTGGGGTGCGGGGTGGCGGTCAGCCCGAGCGGGGTGAGGGCGTCGATCCGGGCGTGGAAGCGCGCGCCGACCACCACGGCGTCGGCCTCCAGGACCCGGCCGTCGGTCAGCTCGACCCCGGACACCTCGCCGTCCGGTCCGGTGCGGACCCGGCCGACCTCCGCGCGCTCCACCGTGACCCCGGACGCGGCCAAGGCCCCGACGGCCCCCTCGTCGAGCCCGGCCGGATCGTGCAGGACGACGGTCAGGCGCTCCGTCAGGTGGCGGAGCAGCGGGGTCGGGTGGAGGCCCATCGGGTGGGTGACGATCTGGACCAGGCGCCGGTCTCGCACCTCGAAGCCGTGGCAGAACGGGCAGTGGACCACCCCTCGCCCCCAGCCCTCCGCCACGCCCGCGATCGCGGGCAGCTCGTCGGTCAGGCCGGTGGCGGCGAGGACGCGCCGGGCCACCAGCGCGTGCCCGCCGGTGAGGTCGAGGCGGAACCGGCCGTCCTCGCGGCGGCGCACGGCCAGGACCCGGCCGGGCAGGACCTCGCCGCCGTAGGAGCGGACCTCCGCCCGACCGATCCCGGTGAGCGTCGTCGGGGCGGCCCCCTCGTGACCCAGGTAGCCGTGCATGTGCGCGGCCGGCGCGTTGCGGGGGGTGCCGTCGTCGATCACGATCACGCCGCGCCGCTGCCGGGACAGCTGGAGGGCGGCGGCCAGACCGGCCGCCGAGCCGCCGATCACGGCGACGTCGCAGTGGCGCTCCACGGTGGGGTGCGGGGCGTGCCCCGCGTGCTCGTGTCGCCCGTGGACGGTCTCGTGCCGGTGCCGCTCGTGCCGGCCTTCGTGCCCGTGGGCCTCGTGCTGCTCGGAAGGGGCCGGGTGCCGACCCTCGGGGTGCTCGCTCATGAAGTCGACCGTACTCCGCCTGGCGGCATCGGCAAGCAACCTTGCACAATCCGCAAGACGTGTCAGGATGGGGGACATGAACGCGGTCTCCGACATCGAGGTCCTGGCGCGGTCGCGCCTGCGCAGCCTGCGCACCACCCTGGGCTACTCCCTGGACGAGCTGGCGGAACGCACCAACCTCAGCCCGTCCACGATCAGCCGGGTCGAGACGGGCAAGCGCACCCTCAGCCTCGACGTGCTCGTGCCCCTGGCCCAGGCGCTCCAGGTCAGTCTCGACGTCCTCTTCGAGGTGCCCAGCGACGAGGACGTGGTGATCCGCCCCGTCGCGCACAGCGACGGCGCGCGGACCACGTGGCCGCTGAGCCGGCCCGACGGGCGGACCGTCGCGATCAAGATGCGCCTGGAGCCCTCCGAGGCCCGGCCCGCCCAGCGGGTCCACCCCGGCCACGACTGGCTGCTCGTCCTGGAGGGGCGACTGCGGCTGTGGCTGGGGGAACGGCGGATCGACGTGGAGGCGGGCGAGGCGGCGGAGTTCGCGACGATGGTCCCGCACGCCTTCACCGCCCTGGGTGGTCCGGTCGAGCTGATCATGGTCTTCGACCGCGAGGGACAACGGGCGCACGTGCACCAGTGACCGCCGCTGCGCCCCCGGCCGGCTCCCGCCCGCACGCGACGGCGGAGGACGACGGGCGGGCGGGTGCCGGCCGGGCGTCGGTCAGGGGCGGGGTACCGGGGCCTCCGCGGCCGCCTTGAGGACCGCCGCGGTGTCCTCGGTGAGCGGGTCGCCGTGCCCGAAGCAGGCCACCTCCGGCTCCAGGGCGGCCAACCGCCGGAAAGAGGTGGCGGCCTGGGCCCGGTCGGTGTTGAACACCCCCAGCATCACCTGGCCGATGCCCGCGACGCAGTCCCCGGTGAACAGCACGCCGTGGCGCGGCAGGTGGACCGCGATGCTGCCGTCCGTGTGCCCCGGCGCGTGGACGACGTACGCCCCGTCACCGAAGCCCAGCTCGTCCCCGTCCTCGACCTCCACGTCCACCCGGGTCGGCGGGGCCTCGGGCACGGTCAGGCCGTGCTCCCAGAGCGGCAGTTCCCAGTCGAGCAGGTCCGGTTCGGGAACGGGCGACTCGCCGCGGACGACCGGGGCGTCCAGTCGGTGCGCGATCACGGTGGCGCCGTGCCGGGCGGCCAGCTCCTCCGCGGCCCCGATGTGGTCGCGGTGGCAGTGGGTCAGGACGATGCGCCGGATGTCCTCGGGACGCAGCCCGAGCCCGCGCACGGCGGCCTCGATCTCCGGTGCCGAGCCGGCGTTCCCGGCGTCGATCAGGGTCAGTTCGTCGCCGTCGCGCCACAGGTAGGCCTGGCCGATGGGGAAGCGGAAAAGGTGCAGGCGGGGGAGTACCTCGATGCGGTCCATGCCCCGAACGTACGGGCGGAACCAGCCTTCCGGACCGCCCGTCGCTACGCCCTCGGCGCAGTACGCCCACGGCTCGATCCGGCCGTCCGGAAAGGGAGACGCGGGTACGGGAGCCGGGCGTGCCGGACCGGATCCGCCGCCTCCGCGCGACCAGATCGGTGCTGCCGGCGCCGGCGGTCAGCGGTCCCAGCCGCACCGACTCGTCCGCTGCTTCCTGCACCGTCAACATGAC
>NZ_JBEOSD010000301.1:0-3053 GCF_040302735.1 Streptomyces sp. NPDC097619
AGTTGGGTGCCGGCGAGGTAGAGCTCGCCGGGGGTGCCGGGGGGTACGGGCCGGAGGTGGTCGTCGAGGACGTACGTCCGGGTGTTCCACACCGGGGTGCCGATGGGGGCGCTGCTGCCGCCCGCCCCGGCCACGGCGTCCTGGGCGGTGACGTCCACCGCCGCCTCCGTGGGCCCGTACAGGTTCGCCAGGACCGCCTTCTGCGGGTTCCGGGCGTGGAACTCCTCCACGAGGTCGGTGGGCAGCGCCTCGCCGCTGCACACCACCAGCCGCAGCCCGGGGGTGTCCGCCACCGCGTGCTCCAGGAGGTACGCGTGCAGCATCGAGGGCACGAAGTGGCAGACGGTGACGCCCTCGCGGGCGATCAACCCGTTGAGGTAGTCCGGTTCCTTGTGTCCGTCGGGTCGGGCGATGACGAGGGGGACGCCTTGGGCGAGGGGCCAGAAGAGTTCCCAGACGGAGACGTCGAATCCGGTGGGGGTCTTCTGGAGGACGCGGTCGCCTTCGGTGAGCCGGTAGGCGTGTTGCATCCATGCGAGGCGGTTGACGATGGCCTGGTGTTCGACCATGACGCCCTTGGGGCGGCCGGTGGATCCGCTGGTGAAGATCACGTAGGCGGGGTGGCGGGGGAGCAGCGGGGTCGTCCGGTCGGCGTCGGTCACCGGGGCGGCCGACAGACCGGCCAACTCCGTACGCGCGTCCGGCCCGTCGAGCACCAGGAACGGCAGGTCCGCGCCCTCGGGCAGGGCGGAGACCGCCTCGGCGTCCGTGAGCACCATGACGGGGCGTCCGGTGTCGAGGATGTGGGTGAGTCGGTCGGTGGGGAGGGTGAGGTCGAGGGGGAGGTAGGCGGCGCCGGCGCGGACGACGGCGTGCAGGGCGACGAGCAGGTCCAGGGAACGGGGAAGGGCGACGGCGACCACGGATTCGGGTCCGACGCCGCGGGTGGCGAGGAGTCGGGCGAGGCGGTTGACGGCCTCTTCGAACTCCGGTCGGGTCAGTGCGGTGCCTTCGAAGACGAGGGCGGGTCCGGTGGCGCGTTCGGCGCCGGCGGAGACGAGGTCGGCGAGGGTGGTCGGTCCGTCGAGGGTGACGGCGGTGTCGTTGAAGCCGTGCAGGACCAGGTCCCGCTCCGCCGGCTCCATCAACCCGATCCCGGAGAGCCGGACCGCCGGGTCGGCGGCGACCGTCTCCAGCAGACGGACCAGGCGCTCCGCGAGCACCCGCACCGTGGACTCCTCGAACAGGTCCGAGGCGTACCGGATGCCGCCCTCGAAACCGCGGTCCGCGCGAACCGTCCCGAAGGCCACCTCCAGGTCCACCTTGGCCCCGCCGGTCTCCACCGGGAACTCGGCGACGGCGGAACCGAACAGCTCGGCGGCCGGCTCCTCGGCGGAGTGGTACGTCACCATCGTCTGGAAGAGCGGGTTGCGGGAGCGGGAACGCTCGGGCCCGACCGCCTCCACGACGGCCTCCAGCGGAAGGTCGGCGCGGGCGAACCCGGCCAGGGCGGTGTCCCGCACCCGGCCCACCAGCTCGGTGAACTCCGGGTCCCCGGACAGGTCGGCGCGCAGCACCAGCGTGTTGAGGAAGAACCCGGCCAGACCCTCCAGCCCCTCGGCCGCGCGGCCCGAGACCGGGCTGCCCAGCGGCACGTCCTCCCCGGCACCCAGCCGGTTCAGCAGGGCCGCGACGGCCGCGTGCGCCACCATGAAGGGCGTGGCCCCGGCCGCGCGGGCCAGCCGCAGCAGACCGGCGGCCGTTCCGGCGGACACCGAGAAGGGCACCACACCGCCCCGGAAGCTCGGCTCCGCGGGCCGGCTGCGGTCGGCGGGCAGGGCCAGTTCGGCGGGGACGCCCGCGAGGGCCTCCCGCCAGTAGCCGGCCTGGGCGGCGGCCACCGAGGCGGGGTCGGAGACCTCGCCCAGCAGCTCCCGCTGCCACAGCGCGTAGTCCGCGTACTGTACCGGCAGCGGGGCGAACTCCGGCGCCCCACCCGCCAGTCGGGCCGCGTACGCCGCCGACAGGTCCGCGAGCAGCGGGCCCGTGGACGCCTCGTCGGTGGCGATGTGGTGCAGCAGCACCAGCAGCACCGACTCCCCGGGCCCGGAGCGCAGCAGCGTCACCCGCAGGGGCAGGTCCCGCGCCAGGTCGAAGACGTACCCGCCGGCGGCCTCCGCCTCGGCCCGCAGCCGACCGGCCGGGACCTCGCGGACCTCCACCGGGACGACCGTCGAACCGGCGGGCAGCACCCGCTGGTACGGCTCCCCCTCGTGCTCCGCGATCACCGTGCGCAGCACCTCGTGCCGGTCCGCCAGGTCCTGTACGGCGGCCCGCAGGGCGTCCGCGTCCACGGGCCCGGCCACCCGCACCGCCACCGGCACGTTGTAGACCGTGCCGGTGCCGCGCAGAGCGTCCAGCAGCCACAGCCGGTGCTGCGCGTAGGACAGCGGGGGCCGTGCCGGCCGGCGGGCCGCGAAGGCCGCCGGACCGGGCAGGTCCGCGCCGGCTGTGCCCGCGGCCCGCTCGGCGAGCCTGGCCGCCAGCAGGGCGGGGGTCCGCAGCTCGAACACGTCACGGACCTCGCACGGCGCGCCCAGGGCGTCGCGGAGCCGCGCCGCCACCCGCGCCGCGAGCAGGGAGTGTCCGCCGAGCGCGAAGAAGTCCTCGTCGGGTCCGGCCGAGGCCGGCCCCAGCACGTCCGCGAACACCCCGGTCGCGATCTCCTCGCGGGCGTCGCGCGGGGCCCGTGCCGGAGCGGCCGGCGCCGCGGCCGGGGCCGGCAGGGCCTTGCGGTCCAGCTTGCCGTTGGCGGACAGCGGCAGTTCCGCGAGGGTCACGAAGAAGCTCGGCACCATGTACTCGGGCAGCCGGGCCGCCGCCCAGGCCCGCAGCTCCGCCGCCTCCGGGGCCGGCGTGCCCGCTTCCGCGACGACGTAGGCCACCAGGTGAGCGACCCCCGGGGTGTCTTCGCGGAGTTGGACGGTGGTGTGGGTGAGGTGGGGGTGGGTGGTGAGGGTGGTTTCGATTTCTGCGGGTTCGATGCGGAGGCC
>NZ_JBEOSD010000302.1:0-3034 GCF_040302735.1 Streptomyces sp. NPDC097619
CGGCACGGGCGGAAACGGCGCGGAGGACGCGGTGGGCGCGGTGGGCGGGTGTGCGCGTGGGCGGCGGCCCCACCCCCACCCCCACCCCCACCCCCGACCTCCCCTCGGCTCACCCCACCGGCCCCAACCCCCCCGTCCCCCAACCACCGCACCGATCGCCCGGTCCACACCCACCCGTCCCGATGACGGCTCCTCGGATCCCCCCGATCCCCCCGGTACACCCCCCGCGCGAGGTACGGCCCCCGCCCCACCAACTCGCCCACGTCCCCCACCGGGACCTCCGCCCCGTCGGCCCCGACCACGCGGATCTCGTCCTCGCCCGTCAGCGGTCGCCCCCACGTTCCGGCCACGACCCCGGGCGCGTCCCCCGGCCGGGTCAGCAGCAGGGGTCCGCCGGCCCCGCCCGACACCCGCTGCACCGCGCACCCCGCCACCCGCGCCAGCCGCTCGACCACCGGGGCGGACACCCCGCTCCCACCCACCTGCACCAGCCTCAACCCTTCGGATTCCCGTGCACGAGCCGCGTCCCCGCGCCGTTCGCCTTCCTCGCCATCACCCTGCCCCTCCCCGAACCATCGGCCGGCAGCCGCTCCGTCCACCGCCACGACGGTGACCCCCTCGGCGGCGATCAGCCGGGCCACCTCGGCCGGTTCCGGGTCGTCGGCCAGGACCACCGTCCCGCCCGCCGCGAGGGCGCCGAGGATGCCGGGGCAGCCCAGCACCAGGTCGGTACCGGCGGGCAGGGCCGCCAGGTACACGTCCTCCTCGGTCAGTCCGGTGACGCGGGTCGCGGCCCGCACCTGACAGGCGAACTCGTCGTGGGTGCGCGGCACGAGCACCGGCCCACCGGCCCCGCCCGGTCCCGGATCCGCCGGCACCAGCAGGGCCGTGCGGTCGGCGGGAACGGTCAGAGCCGGCGCCGGCGGCGCGTCCACCGAGCCCAGCGGGAAGTAGTGGCAGCCCGCCGGATCGGTGGTGTAGCCGCCCCCGTACGGGGAGTCGGCCGCAGACCCCTCCAGGGTGAAGACCCGCCGCAGGAAGGGCCCCCGGGTCGCGAGGTCCGCGGCCATGGCGGTGTGGTCGAAGCCCCGGTGGAGCCCCGGCCCCGCGTAGCCCACGGCCTGGGTGAGCCGCAGCAGCCGGGCCACCTCCTCCGTCCGGAGCTCCGGCGGGTGGCAGGGCGGCACCCTCGACCAGCTCCTGCGGGTCGACGAGCTCCCGGGGCGAGGGGGTGACGTGTTCCTCGGGGCCGGCTGCCATGCGTCTCCTCCGTACCGGTGCCGTCGCGACGGCGGCACCGGGGCCCGGACCACCGTCATGATCGTGGTGATCCAAACCGGGCCGCCCGGCCCCCGGCAAGGCGCCGACCCGACCAACCCGTCCCACCCCCTTCGGCGGAACCCCAAGACCGGCCGCGCCACCCCCACCCCTCCCCGGGCCCCGCTCCGGTCAGGCGTCCGTCGTGCGGTGCGCGGTCAGCAGCAGGTACTCCCAGTCCATCGCCCCGTCGGCGAGGTGGCGGGCGGTGAGGGCGTCCAGATCGGCGTCCAGGGCGGCCGTCCGGTCGGGGTCGGCCGCGTTCGCCTTGTAGACCGCGATCGTCGGGCCGTAGGCGGCCTTGAAGAACTCCCGGAACTCCTCCGGTCGCGCGAACCGGTCCACCCGGAGCGTGCGCCGGCGCGCCTCCACGTCCGTCACCCGGTCCCCGAGCAGCCCGTACACGTGCTCCTCGTCGCCCCACAGTGGAGGCGGTTGCGCCCCGGGCGGCGGGGGCGGCGCGTACGGCCGCATCGTCGCGAACATCTGCCCGATGAATCCCTCCGGGGTCCAGTCGATCAGCCCGAGCGTGCCGCCCGGTCGGCACACCCGCACCAGCTCGTCGGCGGCCCGTTGATGGTGCGGGGCGAACATCACGCCCACGCAGGACATGACCGTGTCGAACTCGCCGTCCGCGAACGGCAGGTCCTCCGCGTCCGCCTCCCGCCACTCCAGCTCGGCCCCGGCGGCGGCCGCCGCCGCGCGTCCGGTCTCCAACAGTTCCGGGGTCAGGTCACTGGCCACGACGTGCGCGCCGAGCAGGGCCGCGGGGACGGCCGCGTTCCCCGAGCCCGCCGCCACGTCCAGCACCCGGTCACCCGGTCCGATCCCGCACTCCCGGACCAGCACCCCGCCCAGCTCGGCGATCACGTGCGTGGCCACCGACGGATAGTCGCCCAGGGCCCACATCGCCCGGTGCTTGGCCTTCAGCGCTCGGTCCTCGGGCGTCCGGGCCGTACCCTCCTCGGTCGTGCCCTCGGTCTCGCCCATGCCGCTCACCTCCGCGTCCCTCTGCGCTCGTGTCCCTTCGCGGCCGGCAGTTCCGAGCCTAGGCCCCCTCGCGCGCCCGCGCGCGAGGACGGCCGTTCTCGAGAGGTGCGGGAGCTCCGACGGGCGCATCATGTGGTCGTGTCACACGCGGTCGGGTCACACGCGGTCGTGTGGTGTCACCGAGCGCCGCGGACCCGCCCCGGGCCCGCGGGAACGGGGACCTACCGGTCCCGGCGGGAGGTGTGCCGTGCGGTGGGACGAGTCGCAGCGGGCCTGGGCCGCCGTCAGCTTCGTGATCTTCGTGATCCTCGCGGACCTGGCGGCCGTCATCCTGGTGAACGTGCTCTGAGCCTCCGGCGTGAACGTGCTCAGCGCCTCCGTCCGGCGTCGGTACGGGCTCTCCGAGTGACGCCTCCGGAGCCCCAACGGCCCCGCTGGGACTCCCCGTTCCCGCTCCGCGTCCGTCCGCGGTGCGCCAAGCTGGGTGGCATGCGTGAAGAGACGTGCGCGGCATGCGGCGGAACGGGACTCACCGACCACACCGAGTACTCGGTGGCCACCGACGACAACGGGCACCAGCGGCCGGTGGTCCGCAGATGGATCGGCGCCTGCCGCACCTGCCACGGCACGGGCAGCACCGGCCGCGCGGCGTAGTCCTCCCGCCCCGTAAGCCCGTAAGCCCGTAAGCCCGTAAGCCCGGCAGGCCCGGCGGTACCCCCTCCACGGG
>NZ_JBEOSD010000303.1:0-2943 GCF_040302735.1 Streptomyces sp. NPDC097619
TCCCCCTCCCGGGCCCCGCGTATCGGGGGGCGGCCCCCGGGGGGGCCCCGCCCGCCCCCAGGCCCCCGGGCGCCGGCCTCCCCAGGCCGGCCACCGGGGCCTTCCCCCATCCCCGGGGTCCTTCGGGCGGGCCCGTGGCCCCGCCGCGCCGCCCGTCGGAGCGGCGGGGGGCGGCGGGCCGGGGCCCGCGGGGCGGTCAGAGCCGCTGGATGATCGTGGCCGTGGCCAGTGCGCCGCCCGCGCACATGGTGATCAGCGCGAACTCGCGGTCGCGCCGTTCCAGCTCGTGCAGGGCCGTGGTGATCAGTCGGGCGCCGGTGGCGCCGACCGGGTGGCCGAGGGCGATGCCCCCGCCGTTGACGTTGACCTTCTCCAGGTCCTGGCCGAAGACCTTCGCCCAGCTGAGGACCACGGAGGCGAAGGCTTCGTTGATCTCGACCAGGTCGATGTCCTTCAGGGACATGCCCGCCTTGCCCAGGACGGCGCGGGTGGCGTCCACGGGCCCGTCGAGGTGGAAGTGCGGGTCGGAGCCGACGAGGGCCTGGGCGACGATCCGGGCCCGGGGCCGCAGTTTGAGGGCGCGGGCCATCTTGCGGGAGGCCCACATCACGGCGGCGGCCCCGTCGGAGATCTGCGAGGAGTTCCCGGCGGTGTGGACGGCCGTCGGCATCACCGGCTTGAGGCGGGCCAGGGCCTCCAGGGAGGTGTCGCGCAGCCCCTCGTCCCGGTCGACCAGGCGCCACATGCCCTGGCCGGCGGCCTGTTCCTCCTCGGTGGTGGGCACCTGCACGGCGAAGGTCTCCCGCTTGAAGCGCTCCTCCGCCCAGGCGGCCTGCGCCCGCTCCTGGGACAGCAGGCCCAGCCGGTCCACGTCCTCCCGGCTCAGGCCGCGGTGCCGGGCGATGCGCTCGGCGGCCTCGAACTGGTTGGGCAGGTCCACGTTCCACTCGTCGGGGAAGGGCTTGCCGGGGCCGTGCTTGGACCCCGAGCCCAGCGGGACCCGACTCATGGCCTCGACCCCGCAGGCGATGCCCACGTCGATGACCCCGCCGGAGATCATGTTCGCCAGCATGTGGTTGGCCTGTTGGCTGGAGCCGCACTGGCAGTCGACGGTGGTCGCGGCGGTCTCGTAGGGCAGGCCCATGGCCAGCCAGGCGTTGCGCGCCGGGTTCATGGACTGTTCGCCCGCGTGCGTGACCGTGCCGCCCACGATCTGCTCGACGCAGTCGGGCTGGATGCCGGTCCGGGCGAGCAGTTCCCGGTAGGTCTCACCGAGCAGGTAGGCGGGGTGCAGGTTGGCGAGCGCGCCTCCGCGCTTGCCGATGGGGGTGCGTACGGCTTCGACGATGACGGGTTCCGCGGCCATGAGCTCGTCCTCTCCTCACGCGGCGGCGGCCCGTCCCGGCGGGCCGCGGCTGGGTGTGTCCACGTCCGGGATCCCCGGCCCCCGATGCGGGCCCCCGAACTAGTACGCGTTCTAGTTCTCCTCGCAGTCTTATGACCGCAACCCGGTCGGCGCAAGGGTCTTGCACGCGCCTTGCACGATTCCCGCACCTGACCGCCCTCGCCGCGACCCTTGTCACTTGTAGAACTCGTTACTACCTTTCCCCGTATCTTCTGATGGGCCGTCAGACCTTGGAGTCGCCGATGTCCTGCCCCGCCCTGCCCGAGGGATTCGACGCCACCGACCCCGACCTGCTCCACGCCCGCGTCCCCTTCCCCGAGTTCGCGCAGCTGCGGCGGACCGCCCCGGTGTGGTGGTGTCCGCAGCCCCGGGGCATCACGGGGTTCGACGACGAGGGCTACTGGGCGGTGACCCGGCACGCGGACGTCAAGTACGTCTCCACGCACCCGGAGTTGTTCTCCTCCACCACCAACACGGCGATCATCCGCTTCAACGAGCACATCCAGCGCGAACAGATCGAGGCCCAGCGCCTGATCATGCTCAACATGGACCCGCCGGAACACACCCGCGTCCGCCAGATCGTCCAACGCGGTTTCACCCCCCGGGCCATCCGCGCCCTGGAGGAGACCCTGCGCGAACGGGCCCGGCGCATCGTGACCGAGGCCCTGGAGGGAGCGGGCGACGGCAGCTTCGACTTCGTCACGAAGGTCGCCTGCGAACTGCCCCTCCAGGCCATCGCCGAGTTGATCGGCGTCCCCCAGGAGGACCGCTCCAAGATCTTCGACTGGTCCAACAAGATGATCGCGTACGACGACCCCGAGTACGCGATCACCGAGGAGGTCGGCGCCACCGCCGCCATGGACCTCATCGCCTACGCGATGAACATGTCCGCCGACCGCAAGCAGTGCCCGGCGCAGGACATCGTCACCCAGCTCGTGGCCGCCGAGGGCCAGGGCAACCTCAGCTCCGACGAGTTCGGCTTCTTCGTACTGGTCCTGGCCGTCGCGGGCAACGAGACCACCCGCAACGCCATCAGCCACGGCATGCACGCCTTCCTCACTCACCCCGAACAGTGGGAGCTGTACAAGGCCAAGCGCCCGGTGACGGCGGCCGAGGAGATCGTCCGCTGGGCCACCCCGGTGGTCTCCTTCCAGCGCACCGCCACCCGCGACACCGAGCTGGGCGGTCAGGCGATCCGGGCGGGCGACCGGGTCGGGATGTTCTACTCCTCGGCCAACCACGACCCCGAGGTCTTCGAGGCCCCCGAACGCTTCGACATCACCCGCGACCCCAACCCCCACCTCGGCTTCGGGGGCGGGGGACCGCACTTCTGCCTCGGCAAGTCCCTGGCCATCATGGAGATCGACCTGATCTTCAACGCCCTCGCGGACGCCCTGCCGGACCTGCGGCTGACCGGCCCGCAGCCACGGCGCCTGCGCGCGGCCTGGCTCAACGGCATCAAGGAACTCCAGGTCACGCACGGCTGAGGGCGCGCACGCGCGCGGCGCGGTCGGGCGGGGCCCGGCCGGGGCAGATCG
>NZ_JBEOSD010000304.1:0-2823 GCF_040302735.1 Streptomyces sp. NPDC097619
GAACATCACGCAGGCGGTGTCCGCCCCGGTCAGGTCCACTGCCGGGTTCGCGTCGGCGCGGGCGTCGATCTCCGCGCCCTCCGCGTCGGTACGGACCCGGGTCCACGGTCCGTGGATCTGTCGGGCCGCGTGGACCGAGTCCGTCACGAGCAGCCGCACGGACGCGTCCTCGGCGGTGGTGCGGAGTCGTTCGTCGGGGAATTCGGGGTCGAGGAGGGCGTATCCGGCGCCGGTCTTGATGACGGCGAGGAGGGCGACGGCGAAGGGGATGCCGCGTTCGAGGAGGATGCCGGCGAGGTCGCCGCGTCGGAGGCCGCGGGCGGTGAGGTGGTGGGCGAGTCGGTTGGCGCGGGCGTTGAGTTCGCCGTAGGTGAGGGTCCGGTCGCCGTAGACCAGGGCGGGGGCCTCGGGGCGCAGCCGGGCCTGCTCCTCGAACCGGGCCGTCAGCAGGGTGCGTTCGCCCTCGTCGGTCGCGGACCGGGCGGCGCCGGGCCACGCCCCGAGGACCTGGGACCGTTCCTCGGCGCCCAGCACCTCCAGACCCGACAGTGGCACCTCGGGGGCGGCCACCGCGTGCTCCAGGACCCGCCGCAGCACCCGGGTCATCCGTTCCACGGTCTCCCGGTCGTACAGGTCGGAGCTGTAGAGCACCGCCCCCGTCAGGCCGGTCTCCTCGTCGGCGGAGAGCAGGAACTCCAGGTCGAACTTGACGGCGCCGGTGGCCAGCGGCGCCGCCGGGCCGGCCGTCACCCCGGGGAACTCCGGCGCGGGGGCCGGCCCCGATTCCAGGGCCAGGCACACCTGGAACAGCGGGTGCCGGGCCAGGGAACGGCTCGGGTTCACGGCCTCCAGCACCAGGTCGAAGGGCACGTCCTGGTGGGCGAAGGCGTCCAGGTCGGTGGCCCGCACCCGGGCCAGCAGCTCCCGGAAGGCCGGGTCACCCGAGGTGTCGGTGCGCAGCACCAGCGTGTTGACGAAGAAGCCGACCAGGTCCGCGAGGGACTCGTCGGAGCGACCGGCCACGGGCGAGCCGAGCGGCAGGTCGGTACCGGCCCCGAGCCGGGTCAGGGTGGCCGCCAGGGCCGCCTGGAGCACCATGAAGGGGGTGCACCGCTCGGCCCGGGCCAGCTCCCGCACCCGCTTGTGCAGCTCGCGGCCGAAGTCGACCCGGACCGCCCCGCCGCTTCGCCCGGCCACCGGCGGCCGGGGCCGGTCGGTGACGAGCGGCAGCTCCTCGGGGAGGTCGGCCAGCGCGGTACGCCAGTGGGCGAGCTGCTCCTCCAGCACCCCGCCCGCCAGGGCCGGGCGCTGCCACAGCGCGTAGTCGGTGTAGTCCAGGGGCAGCGGCCGCCAGTCGGGGGCCCGCCCCTCGGCGCGGGCCGCGTAGGCGGTGGACAGGTCGGCGAAGAGGGGCCGCAGGGACTGTCCGTCGGTGGCGATGTGGTGCAGTAGGACGAGCAGGGTGTCGTGCCCCTCGCCGGAGGCGTCCGTGTGGTCGTCGCCGCGGAGCAGGGTCACCCGCAGGGGGTGCTCGGCCGCCAGGTCGAAGGCGTGCCCGGCGGCGGCCCGCAAGGCGGGCTCCCGGTCCGCCTCCGTCACCTCGACGACCTCGACGTGCACGCCGGCGGCGGCCTCCTCGGCGGGGGCGACCACCTGGTGGGGCTCTCCGTCGACGGTGGCGAACCGGGTCCGCAGCGGCTCGTGCCGCCGGACCAGGTCGCCCACCGCGGCCCGCAGCACCTCCGGGTCGATCCGGCCGCTGAGCCGCACCGCCATCGGGACGTTGTACGCGGTGTCCGGGCCCTGGAGCCCGGCCACCAGCCACAGCCGCTGCTGGGCGGAGGAGAGCGGGAGCCGTTCCGGGCGTTCCACGGCCCGGGCGGGCGCCGGGAGCGCCTTCCGGCCCGAGACCTCGGTGATGCGGCGGGCCAGGGCGGCCGGGGTCGGGTACTGGAACACGTCCCGCAGCGTGAGCGACACCCCGAGGGTGGCGCCGAGCCGCCCGGTGAGCTTGGCGGCGAGCAGGGAGTGCCCTCCGTGGTCGAAGAAGGAGTCGTCCACCGACAGCGGCGCGGCCGAGCCCAGTACCTCCCCGACCAGGGTCCGCACCAGCTCCTCCAACTCGGTGCGGGGGGCCCGGCCGGCGGACTCCAGGGGAGCCTCCACGGCGGGCAGCGCCCGCTTGTCGATCTTCCCGTTGGGGGTCAGCGGCAGCCGGTCGAGGATCGCGAAGCGGGCGGGCACCATGTGCTCCGGCAGCCGCTCCCGCAGCCAGGCCCGCAGCGAGCCGGGGGTGACCGTCGAGCCGGGCACGGCCGTCACGTACGCGGTCAGCTCGTCCGTGGCGAGCAGGGTGGCCTGGGTGAGGTGGGGGTGGGTGGTGAGGAGGGTTTCGATTTCGGTGGGTTCGATGCGGAAGCCGCGGATCTTGATCTGGGTGTCGGTGCGTCCGGTGTAGTGGAGGTCGCCGTGGGTGTCCCAGTGGGCTTGGTCTCCGGTGCGGTAGAGGCGGCTGCCGGGGGCGCCGTAGGGGTTCGGGACGAACCGTTCCGCGGTGGTGCCGGGTCGCGCGAGGTAGCCGTGGGCGATGCCCTCGCCCGCCAGGTACAGCTCGCCCGTGACCCCGGGCGGCACCGGCCGTAGCCGGTGGTCGAGCACGTACGCCCGCTTGTGGGTCACCGGCCGGCCGATGGACACCGCACCGGCGGGCACCGCGTCCCGCGGCACCGTGTGGGTGGTGGTGAAGCCCATGGATTCGGCGGGGCCGTAGCCGTTGGTGACGGTCAGGTGCGGGTGGAGGGCGTGCAGGCGGGCGATGTGGGT
>NZ_JBEOSD010000305.1:0-2738 GCF_040302735.1 Streptomyces sp. NPDC097619
CTCCGCTTCTCCAACACCCTCTAAAACCTCCCGGTGCTGTCGGCCAAGGGCTCGGGGGCCTGCTCACCCCACCCCCCCCGGCCCCCGTGGCCGCGGCGACCCTCGCGGGTCGCGGCGGCCTCGTCGTCTCTCCCCCCGCTTTCCCACCCCGCCACACCGCGGAAATTCCCCGCGATAAAAACCGCGCGGACCCCGATATACGACCCGGTGAATTCCGGGTGCACGGGCCCGCAGGGGAGGCGTTGGAGTGAATCCGGGGACACTCGCACAGAAATTGCGGTTTCCTTTCCCGGAACCGCTCGTTATCGATATCGCAGCGGTGTTGACGGACAGAGAACAGTGCGCCCGACACGAGAGTCGTGTATGCGGCGGACACCCCTGCGGGAAGGATTTGAAATGAAGTTCGCGAAGACCGCCGCGGTTGTCGCCGGTGTCCTGATGGCCGCCGGTGCCGCGTCCCCCGCCCTGGCCGACTCCGAGGCCCTCGGCAAGACCGCCAACTCCCCCGGCGTGCTCTCCGGCAACCTCATCCAGGTGCCCGTCCACGTCCCGGTGAACGTCTGCGGCAACTCGATCAACGTGATCGCCCTGCTGAACCCGGCCTTCGGCAACACCTGCGTCAACGACTGACGCAGACCCGCGTCTGCGCCCGCCAGGGCGAACCTCCTCACAGGTGGCCTCGGAGTGCACGGCGGTGCACTCCGGGGCCTCCTTGAATTCCGCGCCGGCCAAGGAGCCGGGCAGACGCCGGCCTAGGAGCCGGCAGACAGGGAAGGACCCATGCGACGACAGGTACTGAGCCGACAGGTACTCAGCAAGGGGATGCTGACCGCCGCGGCCGCTTCGAGTCTGCTGTCACTCGGAACGGGCGCCGCCTTCGCGCACCCCGGCGCCGCCGCCGAGGCTTCGCACTCCCCGGGCGTCCTGTCCGGCAACGCCGTCTCCGTACCGGTCACGTTCTCCCCGAACGTCTGCGGCAACAGCGTGGACGGCGCCGGGGCGCTCAACCCGGCGATGGGCAACGACTGCGTGAGCACCGGCTCCTCCGGCGCGCGCGGCCACGGCGGGTACGAGCAGTACCTGGAGCCCGAGACCGCCCGGGAGTTCGAGCGCTACCTGGAGGAGAAGCGGCAGCGCGAGCAGGGCCACGCGCACCACGACTCCTACGGGCCCCGCGACGACCGTCGCGACGAGGGCGGCTACGGCCCCCACGACGACGGCCGGCCGCACTCCCCCGGCTACGGCTCCCCCGAGGAGGAGTGCGACGAGGAGCACGGCGGACCGCCCCCCGCGGCCCACCACGCGCCCCCCGCCCCGAAGCCGAAGCCCGAGCACGCGAAGCCCAAGCCCCCCAAGCACGCCAAGCCCAAGGCCCCGGACGCCGGACCCGAGCGCCCCCGACCGGACAAGCCGCGGCCCCAGCACGCCAAGCCGAAGCCCCCGGTACCGCGGGCCGAGACCCCGCCGCCCGCCCCGGCCCCGGAGCCCGAGCCGAAGCCCCTGCCGGCCCCGGCACCCGAGCCGGAGCCCGCGCCCCCGGTCCACGAGGTCCCGCCGCCCGCCCCGGAGCCGGTCCACGAGGCCACCACCCTCCCGGCCCCGGCGCCCGCCCCGGTGCCGGTCCCGGCCGCCGAGGTCCCCGAGCCGCGCCCCCGACTCGGCCACCAGGAGGAGACCGTCCCCGCTCCGGCGCCGGCCGTCCCGCAGGCTCCCCCGGTCGCCCCGCCCGCCCCGGCGGTGGACCAGCCCCCGGCCAACCCCGGGGACGACCGTCCGGTGGACCTGACCCTGCCGCCCCCGGCGCCGGCTCCGGCGCCCCTCCCGGCGCCCGCCCCCGGCCCGGAGGCCGGACCGGCCGTCACGCCGATCCCGGTGCCGGCCCCGGCGCCCGTCCCCGCCCCGCGCGTCACCGTGGACCGGCCCGTCCTGGCCGAGACCGGCGCGGGCGAACCGCTGACGGCCGCCGCCTTCGGCGCCGCGATGCTGCTCGGCGGGGCGGTCCTCTACCGCCGCTCCCGCGTGGCGTGATTTCCCGGCGGACGGCGCATACCGCCGGTTGACGCCGTACCGCTCATCGGAAAAACGGGAATGACGAACGGCCGGAAAATCCCCCGAAAGGGATCGTCCGGCCGTTCGTCATTCCGGCGTGCGGAAGAAAGACGGGGGTGCGGAGTTTCCGTAGGGGTGAGGAATCGTTAGCCAGGTCGAAAGCGGCGCGAGGGTCGCCGCGGGAAAAGGGATTCGAAATGAAGTTCTCGAAGGTCGCCGCCGTCGTCGCCGGATCCGTCGCCGTGATGGGCGCCGCCGCCCCCGCCATGGCCGCCGACGGCGGGATGCCCCCCATGAGCGCGACCGGCGGGATCACCGAGGTCCTCGACGCCCAGGCCCCGATCATGGAGGACCTGGGCGCGCACGCGGTCAACGGCCTCAACGAGCAGGGCTCCGCGGTCAACACCGCGCTGGAGGCCGTCGGCGACGTCAACCAGGCCCGCAACCAGCTCCCCGCCGAGGTCCTCAAGACCGGCAACGCCCTCGCCCAGGCCACCCCGATGCTCGGCGGCCTCCAGCTCAACGGCGGCAAGTGACGGGATCCCCGCACCCGTTCCGACGTGCCGTACGCGCCCCGGTGGCTGGGGGCGGGTACGGCACGTCGCACGTCCGGGGTCGGAGCGTCGGTCCGCATCCGTCCGCGGGCACCAAGAAACGAAGAGCGGGGGTAGGGGAAAGGGTGGTGGTTG
>NZ_JBEOSD010000306.1:0-2659 GCF_040302735.1 Streptomyces sp. NPDC097619
CGTCGCGCTCCTTTCGCGCGTGGGGTGTGTTGTTTTGGGGGCGCGCCGCGGCTCTCAAGCTCGTGGTGTTGCGGTCGCGGCCGGTGGACCCCCCCCCCCGCCACTTGGAGGAGCCCCCGGTCCCCGTGGAATCCCTCCGCGGGGACGTTCCCGCTCCCCTGGCCCGTCTGGTCGCCTCCCTGCTGGCCAAACCCCGCGAACTCCGCCCCGCCACGGCCGCCGAGGTGGCCGACGCCCTCCGGGCCGCGAGCGGGGAGGGCGGGGGCGGCGGGGCCGAGGGCCCGTCCGAGGGGGTGGCGCCCGGGGTACCCGCACCCGGCGGTCCGGACCGCGCGGGAGCCGGCCCCGACGGCCCCGACCACCGCGCCCCCGACCCGACCCCGATACGGATCCCGGTCGCGGAGGCGACACCGGACGCGGTCCCGGACGCCGCTCCCGGAGCCGGAGGCACCGCAGGTCCGGGTTCCGACCGCGGCCCCGACCCCGGCTCCGTCGCGTGGGCCGACGGCGGGCGGGCCGGCCCGGCCACCCTGGTGGCCCCGCCCACCGTCACCGGCACGACGGCCCGTCCGACGACCGGCCCGACGGCCGACGCTTCGGCCCACGCTTCGGTCCGCGCCGAGGTCCCGGAGGCACCCGAGGAGCGAGCCGGGGGCGCACCCGAGACGCGGGACCGGTCACCCCACGAGCTGCTCGACGAGGCGATGAAGGAGGCCCTCCGGACCGGCCGTGAGGAGGCTCCCCGGGCGGTGGCCACGCTCGCGCGGGGCGGATCCGTCGCCGCCCGCTTCGACCGCGAGCTGTCGGGCGCCCTGTTCGGCGCGGCCGAGTGGTACGCCTGGTCCACGGCGGCCGGGGACGGGACCACGGCCGCCGCGCTGCTGACCCTGCTGGCCGAGGGCGTCGCGGCGGCCGCCCCGGCCCGTGCCGGCCGGCTCCTGGCCCGTGCCGAGCAGGCCCTGTTCCCGGCACCCCCCGACGCCCGCGCCGTCGGCCTGGCCCGGATCGCCCGGGCCATGGCCCCCGTCTCCCCGGAACGGGCCGCGCTCCTCGCGGAGCGACACCCCCGGCCGCCGGAGCCCCACCCCTCCCCGGCGACCGACGACCGCGGGACCGACCCGGGAGGGGACACCGGAAGGAACACCGGGAGCGGTACCGCCACGGACACGGCCGGCACGCGCCCCGCCTCCACCGCCTCCACCCCCGCCGCCCGCGCGGCGGCACTCGTCGCGACGGCCGCGGAACTCTCGGCCCGCGACTCCGCCGGGGCCGTGCCGACCGAGCCCGACCCGGACCCCGGGCCCGACCTGCCGGAGGAGCTCACGAGGGTCCGGGTCCCCGCGGCCGAAACCCCCGGACCACCGCCCGGCGGCGCCGCCGGACCGGCGGGGGCACGGCGCTGGCAGGTCCCGGTGGTGCCGGACACGCTCGGTCCGGCCGGGGACCGGCTCGTCTGGTCGGACGGCGCGGAGACCGGAGCCGTGCGCGCGGACACCGGGCACCCGCTGTGGACGGCCCACGGCGACGCGGGTGTGGCGGCCCCCGCCCTCCCGGAGCCGGTGGACCTCCGCTCGGCCGTCGGACCGACCGGCACCGGCACGGTGGCCGTGGCGCTGGCCCCGGCGGGCCGGCCCCTGGTGCGGGTCCTGGTCCGGGAGGCCCGGGACGGCCGGGTCCGCTGGTGGCGGGACCTGCCCGGCGCCCCGTCCACGGTCCGCCCACCGCTGCGGGTGGCCGGGGACCTGGTCCTGTACGCCGGACACGAGGCCCTGAGCGCCCTGGACGCGGAGACCGGGGAGACGGTGTGGCGGCTCCCGGGGCCCTTCGACGCCTCGCTGGTGACCACCGTGCGGGAGGACTGCCTGGTCCTCGCCGACGCCGCCGGCCTGCGCGGACTGCGGCTCCCCGACGGCGCCCCCCTGTGGACCCGCACCAGGAACGAAGCCCCGCCCCGGACCGCCGCCGACCCGCCATCGGCCCTCCCGCTCCCGTCGGGCCCCGTGCACCTGGCGGACGGCACGGTGCTGCGCGCCCTGGACGCGGGCAGCGGCCGCACCCTGTGGCGGCACGCCGCCGGGCCACTCGCACCCCGCCTGGTGGTGCCCGGCACGGCCGGCCGCCGTTCGTCCCAGGGCCCGTGGGGCCCGGGCGGCCCGGTCTTCGCCGCGGCCCGCCTCCCCGCCGAGGGCGCCGACGCCGTCCTGGCCCTGGACGCGGACACCGGCGCACTGCTGTGGCAGCGGCGGTCGACCCGCCACGACGGCTCGCGCTGCGCCCTGGAACTCCTGGGCCTGCGCGGCGGTCTCCTGTACGTGAAGGCCACCCGGGGCGGCCGCGGCCGCCTCGGCCGCCCCCTCCCCCCCTTCGTGGAGGCCCTGGACCCGGCCACGGGAAAACCCCGCTTCCACTGGGCCCACCCCTCCCTCACCCCGGGCCCCACCACCCTCCTCGACACCCTGGCCGCCCTCCCCCTCCCGTCCCTGACGGCGATCACCCTCCCCTGACCGGCAAACTCAGCCCCGCCGGGGGGACACATCCCAGCCCCACCGGGGCAAACCCGGCCCCGCCGGGGGGACACATCTCAGCCCCGCCGGCGATTGAGGCGCGGGGGTCCGGGGGCGGAGCCCCCGAAACGGGGTCCGGGGCGGAGCCCCGGTAT
>NZ_JBEOSD010000307.1:0-2597 GCF_040302735.1 Streptomyces sp. NPDC097619
TCCCCCTCCCCCCCCCCCCCGTCGCGGGGGCCCGCCCCGGGCCCCCCCCCCCCGCGGCCCACCCCGGCCCCCCCACTTCGTGTGTCGGAGTGCGCGCGGCCCCGACCGCGGCCAGGGCCGTCCGCCCGTGTCACTACGGACTGGTAGGGGATGTTCGGCAGCCGGTGAGGGACGGTTGAAAGCCCGACTGAATTCCCGTCAACAGGGATTTCCCGATGATCTCGATTCGATAACGAGATCTCCGAATAGGACTGGACCAATACTCGATCGAATTCTCAATTTGCTTGTTTTCAAAGCGTGTTGACTGTTCATCAAATCGAACCACCAGGTAACGGAACGGATTCTTCGAGCCGCCTCCCCTTTGTCCGAATTCTCCACCGAGCGGGTCTGGCAGGCTTCCGCACCCCATCTCCTGACCAAGGAATTGAGGTGTGCATGTCCAAGCATCGAAGACTGAAAGAACGTCAGAAGAAGCCGCGCGGACGCTTCATAGGCATCACCGCCGCCATGGCGGTGGCCACGATCGTGGCGGCCGGCATCGCGTACGAAAGCGGCCAGGGCGAAGCCCAGGCCGGCCAGTTCGCCGCCCCCGCACCGCAGGCCGTCCCGTCCCCGGCCTCCGCCCCCGCCGCCGCACCGGCCCGGGACGAGGAGCCCGCTCCCCTCGCCGCCAAACCCCGCAACGAACCCGCCCGCGGCATGGTCTACGACGGCCTCAAGCCCGCCGCCGGCGGCGACCGCTGCGCCGGCGTCTACGCCACCGACGCCGGGCACTGCACGCACGGCCCCGACGCCCCGCCCAAGGGCGTCGACATCAAGAAGGACACCCCGCCCGCGGTGAAGTCCGTGGCACCGGCCGCCGATCCGGCCCGGCCCGCCGCCGACCCCGCCCCCGCACACGACGGCGGACGCTCTCAGGGCGCGCCCGCCGACGCCCCCGCCGTCGACGCCCGCACCCAGGGCGCTGCCGCGGCGCCCGCACCCACGGCCTCCGGCACCCCGGCGGCCCGCACCGCCGCGGCCGGACCCGCCGGACAGACCGTCCAGTGCGACGGCGACGGCAGCACCGGCAACCGCGTCCAGGTCGTGTACGTCCACGGCCCCGGCAAGGACCGCTACGCCCAGTACGTGGCCTCCTTCCGCAAGTGGGCCGCCGACGCCGACCTCATCTACTCGGCCAGCGCCGAAGAGACCGGAGGCGTCCGCCACATCCGCTACGTGACGGCGGCCGACTGCACCCCCACCGTCCTCAACATCGAGCTACCGGACTCCGCCCTCGCCGAATTCAGCGCCACCAACAGGGCGTTGGCCGGCAAGGGCCTGGACCGCCGCGACCGCAAGTACATGATCTTCGCGGACGCGCAGGTCTACTGCGGCATCGGCACCTTCAACGGGGACGAACGGCCCGAGCAGACCAACCTCAGCAACTTCGGCCCCTCCTACGGCCGTACCGACAGCGGCTGTTGGGGCGGCCACACCGCCGCCCACGAACTGGGCCACAACCTGGGCGCCGTCAACAACAGCGCCCCCAACACCAGCCGGGGCGCGCACTGCACCGACGAGTGGGACGTCATGTGCTACTCGGACAGCCCGTACTACCCGAAGATGCGCGACGTCTGCACCAACCGGGCCTCCGACAACATCCTGGACTGCAACCACGACGACTACTTCCACACCAGTCCCAGACCCGGCAGCTACCTGGCCACCCACTGGAACATCGCGGACAACCAGTTCCTGATGCGCCGCAAGGGCGGGGGCGGCGGCACCGACCCGGGCCCGGGCCCCAGCCCGACCCCCACCCCCAAGCCGAGTCCCACGCCCACCACGCCGAAGCCCGGCGCCGGCCCCGCCGCCACCGTCGGCCAGGTCCAGTCCGACTCCGCCGTCGTCAGCTGGCCCAAGGTCCAGGGAGCCGCCTGGTACCAGGTCCTCCTCAACGGCCGGCACCTCACCTGGACCCAGAGCACCGTCCTGCGCGTGTACCGGCTCCAGCCGGGCACCGCCTACACGGCGGCCGTCTCGGTCCGCGACGCACAGGGCCGTGACAGCGGACCCGGCAAGGCCGCCCGCTTCACCACGAAGACCTCCGGAGGCGGCGGGACCAAGCCCGGCGGCCGGTACGTCCTCGGCAACGGCAGCACCGGCATGAACGCCGAACTGTGGGGCGGCCGCAGCGCCGACGGGACCGTCCTCGTGGGCTCGGCGGCCAACGGGTACGCACACCAGCAGTGGTACCTCGACGACGCCGGCAAGGGCCTCGTCCGGATCCGCTCGGCGGCCTCCGGCAAGTGCCTCGCCCCCGGAGGCACCCCCTCCGCGGGCATGTGGATCGCCCAGCGACCCTGCGGCACCGCGAAGGCCCAGCAGTGGAAGGTGTCCGGCGGCGGAGCCGCCGTGACCGTCACCGACCGCGGGGGCACCTACGCCCTGACCGTCAGCGGCCGCCCGTACTACGGCGCCTGGCTCCTCGACCTCCAGCGGGCCGACGGACGCCCGACGCAGAGCTGGACCCTCCAGAAGGCGGGCTGACCCCACACCCGCCGGCCGGGAAGCCGGTGTTCGTGGAGAAGCCGTTGGCCCTCTCGGAGGAGGAGCTG
>NZ_JBEOSD010000308.1:0-2537 GCF_040302735.1 Streptomyces sp. NPDC097619
CCGGGCCCGGGGATCACGTGGGGGCCGCCGCGGGCCCGCCGACGCCCGGAAGCGGGCGCGGGGGCGGTACGGCGGCCGGATCTCAGCTGACTCCGGCTGCCTTGGCGGCGATGTCGGTGCGGTGCTGGGATCCGTCGAGGCGGATCCGGGCGATCGCCTTATACGCGCGATCCCGGGCCTGCGCCAGATCGGAACCGGTCGCCGTCACGGACAGCACGCGACCGCCCGCGCTGACGACCCGGCCCTCGTCCAGGCGGGTGCCGGCGTGCAGCACGTACGCCTCGGGGGCGTCCTCGGCGGCCACCTCGTCGAGGCCCTCGATGACGTCCCCGGTGCGGGGGGTGTCCGGGTAGTTGTGGGAGGCCACGACCACGGTGACGGCCGCGTCCTCGCGCCAGGTCAGCGGGGCCTGGTCGTGGAGGGTGCCGTTGGCGGAGTTCAGCAGCACCCCGGCGAGGGGGGTCCGCAGCCGGGCCAGGACCACCTGGGTCTCCGGGTCGCCGAAGCGGGCGTTGAACTCGATCACGCGGACGCCCCGGGAGGTCAGCGCCAGGCCCGCGTACAGCAGGCCCGAGAAGGGGGTGCCGCGGCGGCGCAGCTCGTCCACGGTGGGCTGGAGCACGGTCTCCAGGACCTCGTCGACCAGCTTGGGGTCGGCCCAGGGCAGCGGGGAGTACGCGCCCATGCCGCCGGTGTTGGGGCCCCGGTCGCCGTCGAGGGCGCGCTTGAAGTCCTGGGCGGGCTGGAGCGGCAGCACGGTGGTGCCGTCGGTGATGGCGAAGAGGGAGACCTCGGGGCCGTCGAGGTACTCCTCGATCACCACGCGGTCGCAGGCCAGGGCGTGGGCGCGGGCCGCCGCCAGGTCCCCGGTGACCACGACGCCCTTGCCGGCGGCGAGGCCGTCGTCCTTGACCACGTAGGGGGCGCCGAAGGCGTCGAGGGCCTCGTCGATCTCGGCGGGGGTGGTGCACACGTAGGAACGGGCCGTGGGCACACCGGCCCCGGCCATCACGTCCTTGGCGAAGGCCTTGGAGCCCTCCAGCCGCGCGGCTTCCCCGGAGGGGCCGAAGCAGGGGACGCCCGCCGCGCGCACGGCGTCGGCGACCCCGGCGACCAGGGGGGCCTCCGGGCCGACGATGACGAGACCGGCGTCGAGCCCGCGGGCCAGCGCGGCCACCGCGGCGCCGTCGAGGGCGTCCACCGGGTGCAGCGCCGCCACCTCGGCGATGCCTGCGTTGCCCGGGGCGCAGTGCACCTCGGTGACGTCGGGGTCGAGGGACAGAGAGCGGCACAGGGCGTGTTCGCGGGCGCCGCCGCCGATGACGAGGACCTTCACGGGAGGCAGCCTAGCCCGCGCGCCGGGGTGCCCCTTGTGCGGGCACCCCAAACCCGGCCCGCTACTCGTTCGTATATTCCTCCACGACCGTGGCACCGAGCTCGCGCACGATGAGGTCGTGGCCGGTGAGGGCGCTGTCCACGAGGTCGGGGTCGTCGTCCTCCGGGACGTCGTCCTCCGGGGCCACCGGGGGCGGCTCCGGGGCCGCCTGCGGGCGGGCCGCCGGGGCGGGGGCACCCTGCGCGGCCGGGGGCGGGGTGAAGGACGGAGCGGGGCCGGGGGCGACCGGGGGCGGGGTGAAGGCCGGCGCGGCCGGGGCTCCGTAGCCGCCGCCGGGGGCTCCGTACCCGCCGGACGGGCCGCCACCCGCGCCCGCGGCGGGAGAGCCGCCGACGATCGCGTCGATCTTCCACTGCACCTGGAACTGCTCGGCGAGGACCGCCTTGAGCACGTCCTCACTGCCGCTGCTGGAGAAGTTGTCGCGGGCTCCGGGGTTGGGGAAGCCGAGCTGGAGGGTGCTGCCGTCGAAGCCGGCGACCTGGGCGTTCTGGCTGAGCAGGATCCAGGTGAAGCGGCGGCGGTTCTTCACCGCCTCCAGCACCTGCGGCCACATGGCCTGCACCTGGCCGGCGCCCTGGGCCATCGCCGGGGAGGGCGCGGCCTGCTGCGGGGCGGGGGCCTGGGCCGGGGCGGCGGGCTGCGGGGCCGCGGGGCGCCCGGAGCCGGGCTGGGCGGCGCCGGGCCAGGCGCCCGGGGCGGGCTGGGCCGGAGGCTGCGCGGCGGCGGGCTGCGCGGCCGGGAGACCGGAACCGGGGCGGGCCGCGCCGGGCCAGGCACCGGGGGCGGCGGGGGCCGCGGACTCCGGGGCGGGGGCGGCGGGCTGCGCGGGGGCGGCCGGGGCCGCGGGCAGGCCGGAGCCGGGCCGGGCGGCGCCGGGCCAGGCGCCGGGGGCCGGGGCCTCCGGGGGCGCGGCGGCCGGGACGGGCTCGGGCGCCGTCGGCTGCTGCGGGGCGATCGGCTGGTGGTGCTCCGGGGCGGGCTGCGCGGGTGCCTGCGGGGCGGGGGCCTGCCCGGCGGGGGCACCGGGGCCGCGGACCGCGGCGCGGGCGGCCGCGACGCCGCCACCGGGGGACACCGGGGCACCGCACGACCCGTTTGCGCTCGCACCCGCCCGCGCTCGTCCTTGGGAGGCCGCGTGTTC
>NZ_JBEOSD010000309.1:0-2520 GCF_040302735.1 Streptomyces sp. NPDC097619
GCGCGGACGAAGCTGTCGGCGCCTCCCCCGCCGGGCCGTTCGGGCGTGCGATACGCTCTCCGATCGGCCTGCTGCTGACGGGGGCGCTCCGGCGGGCGACCGGCCTGGCACAATGTCCCGAGGCCGATATGAGGAGGATCCGGTGGGGACTGCGCCTGGCGAGGCGAACGCGCCCGTACGAGGCCGCTCGACCCGGCAGCGGGCGGCCGTCGCGGCGGCCCTGGACGAGGTGGACGAGTTCCGCAGCGCCCAGGAACTGCACGACATGCTCAAGCACCGCGGCGACTCCGTGGGCCTGACCACCGTCTACCGCACCCTGCAGTCCCTGGCGGACGCGGGCGAAGTGGACGTGCTCCGCACCAGCGAGGGCGAGGCGGTCTACCGCCGCTGTTCCTCCGGGGACCACCACCACCACCTGGTCTGCCGCGTCTGCGGCAAGGCCGTGGAGGTGGAGGGACCGGCCGTGGAGAAGTGGGCGGACGCCATCGCGGCCGAGCACGGCTTCGTGAACGTGGCCCACACGGTGGAGATCTTCGGCACCTGCGCCGACTGCGCCGCCGCGGCCTCCTGAGGCCCGGCGCCCCGCACCCGTACGAGATCCGAGAGCCCGCGGACGGTCACCGTCCGCGGGCTCCGGCACGTCCGGGCGGGCCGACTACGGCTGGCCCTGGTACGGGATCTCGTTGGGGAGGGCGCCGCCGAAGCGACGGTCGCGCTGGGCGTACTCCAGGCAGGCCCGCCACAGGTCACGGCGGTCGAAGTCCGGCCACAGCACGTCCTGGAAGATCATCTCGGCGTAGCTGCTCTGCCAGATCAGGTAGTTGGAGGTGCGCATCTCCCCGCTGGGCCGCAGGAAGAGGTCCACGTCCGGCATGTCCGGGTAGTACAGGTACTTCGCGAAGGTCTTCTCGTTGACCTTGGACGGGTCGAGGCGGCCGGCGGCCACGTCCCGGGCGATGGCCTGGGCGGCGTCGGCGATCTCGGCGCGACCGCCGTAGTTCACGCAGAAGTAGAGCGTCATGGCGTCGTTGTCGACGGTCTGCTCCTGGGCGATCTGGAGCTCCTGGACCACCGACTTCCACATCTTGGGCATGCGGCCCACCCAGCGGATGCGGATGCCGAGCGCGTTCATCTCGTCGCGGCGGCGGCGGATGACGTCGCGGTTGAAGTTCATGAGGAAGCGGACCTCGTCCGGGGAGCGCTTCCAGTTCTCCGTGGAGAAGGCGTAGAGGGAGAGGTTCTTGACGCCCATCTCCAGGCAGCCCTTGAGCACGTCGAGGACGACGCCCTCGCCGACCTTGTGGCCCTCGGTGCGGGGCAGGCCGCGCTCCTTGGCCCAGCGGCCGTTGCCGTCCATGACGATGGCCACGTGCTGCGGGACGAGCTCGCCGGGGATCTTCGGCGGCCGGGCGCCCGAGGGGTGCGGTTCCGGCGTGAGGTACTCGCGGCGGGTGCGTCCCAGGATCCCGCGTCGTGCCATGTCGTTGCGCTCCTTATTTCTCTACGTATCGCAAGGAGCGTAGCCCTCGCTCCAGGTGCCAGTGCAGGTAGGCGGAGACCAGTCCGCTGCCCTCGCGGACGTACCGCGGCTCGCAGGCGTCCGCGGTGGCCCAGTCCCCCGTCAGCAGGGCACTGAGGAGCCCGACGGCCTCCGCCGAGGGTACGACGCTGCCGGCGACCCGGCAGTCCCCGCAGACCACGCCGCCCGCGGCCACCGAGAAGTGGCGGTTGGGGCCGTGGATGCCGCACTTGGCGCAGTCCTCGAAGGAGGGGGCGTAGCCGTTGACGGCGAGGGAGCGGAGCAGGAAGGCGTCGAGGACGAGGTGCGGTTCGTGTTCGCCGCGGGCCAGCGTGCGCAGGGCTCCGACCAGGAGGAGGTACTGCTGGACGGCCGGTTCGCCCTCGTTCTCGGTGAAGCGTTCGGCGGTCTCCAGCATGGCGGTGCCCGCGGTGTAGCGGGCGTAGTCGGTGACGATGCCGCCGCCGTAGGGGGCGATGATCTCGGTCTGGGTGCACAGCGGGAGGCTGCGGCCGACGAGTTCGCTGCCGCGGGCGAAGAACTGGACGTCCACGTGGGAGAAGGGTTCGAGGCGGGCGCCGAACTTGGACTTGGTGCGGCGGACGCCGCGGGCGACGGCGCGGATCCGGCCGTGGCCGCGGGTCAGGATCGTGATGATGCGGTCCGCCTCGCCCAGTTTCTGGGTGCGCAGCACGATGCCGTCGTCGCGGAACAGACTCATGGGCCCCATTGTCCCGCAGTCCACCGACAGTCCGGTCCGGTGGGGCCGGAGGGGGCGGTGAGGGGGACGGCGGTGCCCCGGCCGGGCGGGGCCCGGCCGGGGCGGTCCCGGGGGTGGTGCGAGGGGGTGCGGGGGCGGGTCAGGCGGTGGGGTCGGGGGCGTCCGGCTCCCCCGTGCTCCCGGTGCGGCTCGGCGGCGCTGGCGAGCGTGGCCGACCTGGGGGTGAAGGTGAAGGCGGCGGTCTCCAGCGTGCGGGCGGGCGTGCCCAGGACGGTGGTCT
>NZ_JBEOSD010000310.1:0-2518 GCF_040302735.1 Streptomyces sp. NPDC097619
TCCGAACTGACCGATCCCGCCTACTGGGTGAACCACGTCCGTGAGGCCGTCCGCTTCGCCGACGGGGTGCGGACCCTGGTGGACGAGGGCGTGACGCGCTTCGTCGAGATCGGTCCGGATGCCGTGCTGACCGCGATGGCGCGGCAGGCGGTCGAGGACGAGGACCTGGCGGTCTTCGTGCCCGTGCTGCGGGCCCGTACCACCGAGGCCGAAGCGTTCGCGGGCTTCCTGGGTCAGGCCCACGTGGCCGGTATCGCCGTGGACTGGGACGCCTTCTACGCCGGGACCGGCGTGCGGCGCGTCGAGCTGCCGACGTACGCCTTCCAGCGGGAGCGGTACTGGATCGATCCGGTGGCCGGTTCCTCCGATCCCGGTGCGGCCGGGCTCGGCCGGATCGACCACCCGGTGCTCGTGGCCGGCGTACGGGTCGGTGACCGGGACGAATGGCTGTTCACCGGCCGCCTCTCCACCGCCACGCACCCGTGGACGGCCGAGCACGTGCTGCTCGACAACATCGTCGTCCCCGGCACCTCGCACATCGAGCTGGCCCTCACCGCGGGTCGGCTGGCCGGTGCCCCGGTGGTCGAGGAACTGGTGCTCGAGGCCCCGCTGATCCTGCGCGAGGACCAGCCGGTCCGCGTCCAGGTCACGGTGGGGGAGCCCGACGAGGACGGCCGCCGCACCGTGGCCGTCTACACCCGTCCCGAGGCCGGCAACGGCGACGAGGGCGACGGGGAGGCGATCTGCCACGCCCGGGGCACCCTCACCGCGGAGACCGGTCCCGCCCCCGCCTGGCCGGAGGAGTGGCCCCCCGCGGACGCCGAGGAGGTGTCCGTCGAGGACGCGTACGCGCGCCTCTCCGAGATCGGCTACGACTACGGCCCTGTCTTCCAGGGCCTGACGGCCCTGTGGCGCGACGGCTCCGAGGTCTACGCCGAGGTGGAACTGCCCGGTGACGAGGGCGCGGGAGAGTTCGGGATCCACCCGGCGCTCTTCGACGCCGCCCTCCAGAGCGGCGCGGCCGTCCTCCTCCTCGGGGACGGCGGCGCCGAGCGGCGGATGCCGTTCAGCTGGTCCGGGGCCCGCCTCGCGCAGCGCGGGGCCACCCGCCTGCGGGTGCGCGCCGTCGCCGAAGGCGATGCCTCGCTGCGCCTCGACGCCGTGGACGAGACGGGCGCCGAGGTCGTCTCGGTCGCCACCATCGCCGTGCGGCCCGTCGCTGAGGAGCAGCTCGCCGGCGCCCGGCGCGGCGGCCAGGACTCCCTGTTCCGCGTGGAATGGGCCGAGGTCGCCGTGGAGCCGGCAGCGGTTCCGGCCGTCGTGGAGGTGCTGGGCCGGGCCGACGGTCCCGCCGACCTGACCGCGCTCGCCGCGACCCTCGCCGGGGGCGCCGCCGTACCCGACCTGGTCGTCGCCGTCCTCGACGGGGACGACACCTGGTCCGGGGTGGCCGCCGCGCACGACGGAGCGGCCCGCGCCCTCGCCCTGGTGAGGCAGTGGCTCGCCGAGGGCGCCTTCGCCGGGGCGCGGCTCGTCGTGGCCACCCGGGCCGCCGTCGCGGCCGGGGAGGAGAGCCCGGACCTGGCCCTCGCCCCCGTCTGGGGGCTGGTGCGGAGCGCCCAGTCGGAGCACCCGGGTCGCCTGGTCCTCGTGGACTTCGAGGCCGGTCGGGACCTGACCGCGGACGCCCCGGACTGGGCGGCCCTGGCCGCCGCCGACGAACCGCAGCTCGCCGTGCGAGAGCAGCGGGTCCTCGCCCCGCGCCTGGGCCGTCTCGCGGACGCCCCCGCCGCCCCGGCGGGCCTCGCCGGCGGCACCGTGCTCGTCACCGGCGGCACCGGTGGCCTCGGGGCGCTGGTGGCCGGACACCTCGTCCGGACGCACGGCGTCTCCGAACTGCTGCTCCTGAGCCGTCGCGGTCCGTCCGCCGAAGGCGTGGCGGCGCTGGTGGCCGATCTGGAGGGCCTGGGCGCGCGGGTGCGGGTGGAAGCCTGTGACGTGGCCGACCGGGAGCAGCTCGCCGCCGTGATCGGTTCGGTCGAGGGCCCCCTCACCGGTGTCGTCCACGCGGCCGGTGTCCTCGACGACGGGATCGTCGAGTCGCTGACCCCCGAGCAGCTGGAGCGCGTGCTGCGCCCGAAGCTCGACGCGGCCCAGCACCTGCACGAGCTGACCGAGGGCTCCGACCTCGCCGCTTTCGTGCTGTTCTCCTCGGTGGCCGCCCTCGTGGGCAGCTCCGGTCAGGCGAACTACGCGGCGGCGAACTCCTACCTGGACGCCCTCGCCGCCTCCCGCCGTGCCGCCGGCCTCCCGGCGGTCTCCCTGGCCTGGGGCCTCTGGGCCGACGCCACCGGCATGACCGGCGGCCTCGACGAGGCCGAACTGGCCCGACTCGCCCGTCAGGGCGTCGGCGCCCTCCCCGTCGACCTCGGTCTGGGGTTGTTCGATCGGGCGTTGGGTGTGGGTGAGGCGTTGTTGGCGCCGGTGTTGTTGGATGTGGCGGCGTTGCGGGTGCAGG
>NZ_JBEOSD010000311.1:0-2483 GCF_040302735.1 Streptomyces sp. NPDC097619
GGGGTGCGGCCGCCGACCAGTTCCTTCCGGTAGTCGAAGGGCAGCGGATCCAGGTCAGGCCCGCGTGGTCCCGACCCCGACCGACGTGCGGGCCGCGGGGTCCGGGGTCGGAGCCCTCGCGCACCCCCGCCGACCGTGCCGCGCGTCACCCGCCCGCCCCCCGGCGCCCCCGGCGCCGTATGGTGGAGCCGGCGGGCGAAACCGCACGTCAGCACAGGCAGAACGCACCAGCCGCTCCAACGCAGCAGCGGCACCCGGACCCTTTCGCCGCATCAGGAGCCGCACCGTCATGGCCGAACACCCCGCGTACCCCGTCGGTCTGCGTCTCGCCGGGCGCCGCGTCGTCGTCATCGGCGGCGGACAGGTGGCCCAGCGCCGCCTCCCCGCCCTGGTCGCGGCGGGGGCCGACGTCCTCCTCGTCTCGCCCTCGGCCACCCCCTCGGTGGACGCCATGGCCGAGACCGGCGAGATCCGCTGGGAGCGCCGCCGCTACGCCGAGGGCGACCTCGCCGACGCCTGGTACGTGCTGATCGCCACCCGTGACCGCGAGGCCAACGACCGGGCCTCCGCCGAGGCCGAGCGGCACCGCGTCTGGTGCGTCCGCAGCGACGACGCCGCGGCGGCGACGGCCTGGACCCCGGCCACCGGCCGCAGCGAGGGCGTCACCGTGGCCGTCCTGACCGGCAACGACCCCCGCCGCTCCGCCGCCGTCCGCGACGCCATCGTGGAGGGCCTGCGCGACGGTTCCCTCGCCGGCGCCGCCCGCCGCGAGCGGACCCGCACCCCCGGGGTGGCCCTGGTCGGCGGCGGCCCGGGCGACCCGGACCTGATCACCGTGCGCGGCCGCCGTCTCCTCGCCGAGGCCGACGTGGTCATCGCCGACCGCCTCGGCCCCCGCGACCTGCTCGACGAGCTGCCCCCGCACGTCGAGGTCATCGACGCCGCGAAGATCCCGTACGGCCGGTTCATGGCCCAGGAGGCCATCAACAACGCCCTCGTGGAGCACGCCAAGGCCGGCAAGGCCGTGGTCCGCCTCAAGGGCGGGGACCCGTACGTCTTCGGCCGCGGCATGGAGGAAGCGCAGGCCCTCGCCGAGGTCGGCATCCCCTGCACGGTCGTCCCCGGCATCTCCAGCTCGATCTCGGTGCCCTCGGCGGCCGGCATCCCCGTCACCCACCGCGGAGTGGCCCACGAGTTCACCGTGGTCAGCGGGCACGTGGCCCCCGACGACCCGCGCTCCCTGGTGGACTGGGCGGCGCTGGCCCGGCTCACCGGCACCCTCGTCATCCTGATGGGCGTGGACAAGATCGGGGCCATCGCGGCCCGCCTGATCGCCTGCGGCCGGGCCCCGGAGACCCCCGTGGCCGTCGTCCAGGAGGGCACCACCGCGGCCCAGCGCCGGGTGGACGCCACCCTCGCCACCGTCGGCGAGACCGTCCGGACCCAGGAGGTCCGCCCGCCCGCCGTGATCGTGATCGGCGAGGTCGTGAACGTCGGCATCCCGCCCCTGGCGCACCCCGCGGACCCTTCCGCCACCTCGTAACCCCCGGTAACGGATCTCGTTCCCGGCGTTGGCACCACACCCCGGACAAGGCAGTATCACCCTGTGGCTGATCTCATCACCGTCGAAGACCCCGAAGACCCGCGCCTGCGCGACTACACGGGCCTGACCGACGTCGAACTCCGGCGCAAGCGCGAGCCCGCGGAAGGGCTGTTCATCGCCGAGGGCGAGAAGGTCATCAGACGGGCCAAGAGCGCCGGGTACGAGATGCGTTCCATGCTGCTGTCCGCGAAGTGGGTCGACGTCATGAAGGACGTCATCGACGAGCTCCCGGCCCCCGTGTACGCGGTCAGCCCCGAGATCGCCGAGCGGGTCACCGGCTACCACGTGCACCGCGGCGCCCTGGCCTCCATGCAGCGCAAGCCGCTGCCCACCGCCGCGGAACTGCTCACCACCGCCCGCCGCGTGGTCATCATGGAGTCCGTCAACGACCACACCAACATCGGGGCGATCTTCCGCAGCGCCGCGGCCCTCGGCATGGACGCCGTCCTCCTCTCCCCGGACTGCGCGGACCCGCTCTACCGCCGCTCGGTGAAGGTCTCCATGGGCGCGGTGTTCTCCGTGCCGTACGCCCGCCTGGACGTGTGGCCGCGGGGCCTGGAGACGGTCCGCGAAGCCGGCTTCAAGCTGCTCGCCCTCACCCCGCACGAGAAGGCCTCCGCCATCGACGAGGCCGCCCCGCACACCCTGGACCGGGTGGCGCTGATGCTCGGGGCGGAGGGCGACGGCCTCTCCACCCAGGCCCTGCGCGCCGCCGACGAATGGGTCCGCATCCCGATGGCCCACGGGGTGGACTCCCTGAACGTCGGCGCCGCCGCGGCCGTGGCCTTCTACGCGGTGGCCACCGGCCGTCCCGGAGCCTGACCGCCGGTCGAACCGGAACCGCGAGGAGACCGCGGAGTAGGCCACGTCGGAGACGGAC
>NZ_JBEOSD010000312.1:0-2467 GCF_040302735.1 Streptomyces sp. NPDC097619
TCCAGCCGCGCCGATACCCGCGTGGAGCTGGAGGTCTCCGCCGAACTGGTCCCGGGGGGGGGCCCGGCGGGGGGCGCCCCCCCCGGGGCGCGCCGCCGTTCACCGTTATGGGTGGGGCCAGGGGGAACCCGCGTACCAAAAGATTCGAATATGAGCGCGGAAACCCCTCTTTGGGGTGAACTCACGTCAGGTTGTCACCCGTTCACTCTCAGTGCGTAAAACTTCCGGGGTCGAGGCCGTCGGCGCGCGCAATGTCCCCCATTGGCGGCGCCGGGACGGCTCCATAACTCCTTGGGGGTTCCACCACCTTGAACAGCAACACCTCCCGCACGTCCGCCCGCCGCGCCGGTGCCGCCCTGGTCGCCGCCGCCCTCGCGGCGGGCCCCTTCACGCTGCTGGCCGCGGGTCCCGCGCAGGCCACCGGCGGCACGGGCGACGGCCGGGCGAACGCCGTCGTCCTGAAGGCCGGACTCGACGTCGGGCTGCTCGACAAGACCGTCCACGTGCCGCTCCGGGCCACCCTGAACGAGGTCTCCGCCCCCGGCCGGGCCGAGAAGACCGCGCTGACCCTCACCCTCGACGGGGTGGACCGAGGGCAGCCCTTCAGCATGGTCCGGGCGGACGTCGCCGAGGCCGTCGCCGAGGCCGACCGCAAGCGGGCCGAGGGCTCCGCCACCCTCGCCCGCGCCACCGTGCACCTGCCCGGCCTGCCGCTCCTCTCCCTGGTCCAGGTCGAGAAGGTCACCGCCCGCGCCCTCTGCGAGGCGGGCCGCAAGCCCGTCGCGGAGGCCAACGTGCTCGGCGCCGTCACCGTGCTCGGCAAGAAGGTCACGCTCTCCTCGTCCGGGACCACCCGGATCGTCGTGCCCGCCGTGGGCGAGGTCCGCCTCGACCTCTCCGCCACCGAGACCACCTCCCGCAAGGCCGCCGCCACCGCCCTGCGCCTCAAGGTCTCCGTGAACCCGCTCCAGCTGAACGTGGCCGAGATCGAGGGCGAGGTGACCCTGGTGCAGGCCTCCTGCACGGCACCCAAGGCCGCCGCGCCGACCCCGAGCCCCGAGCCCAGCAAGCCCGTCACCATCGACGACCCCAAGCCCGACGTGAAGCCCCAGACCGGCGGCTCCGACGGCAACCTCGCCGAGACCGGCGGCAGTTCCGCCACCCCGTACGTGGCGGGCGGCGCCCTCGTGCTCCTCGGCATCGGCGCGGGCACCGTCCTCCTGACCCGCGGCCGCAGCCGCGCCTGACCGGCCCGAGGGGGCGGGACCGGTCCACGGGGGCGGGCGGACGCGACGGCGTCCGCCCGCCCCCCGCGCGTGACGCGGGCCGCACCCCCGGCGCCCCCGACCCTCCCCGCGGGCCCTCAGCGACCCGTCAGGGCCAGCGCCCGGTCCAGGGCCTGCAGGAACCGGCCCGTGGTGGCCCGGTCCCGGACGGCCAACCGCAACCAGTCCGGCCCCAGCCCCGGGAAGGTGTCCCCGCGACGGGCCGCGAAGCCCAACGTCCGCAGGTGCCCGCGCACCTCGTCCGCCCGGTCCAACCGGACCAGGACGAACGGCCCCTCCGCCGGACCCACCGCCCGCACCTCCTCGAACTCGGCCAGCCCCGCGAGCAGGTGCTCCCGGTCGACCGCGATCCGCCGGGCCGCCTCCGCCGCCTCCGCCAGGGCCCGCGGGGACACGCACGCCTCGGCCGCGACCAGGGCGGGGGCCGACACCGGCCACAGCGGCTGCGCCCGCTCCAGCAGGGCCACCGTCCCCGGCTCCGCCAGCACGTAGCCGATCCGCAGCCCCGCCAGCCCCCAGGTCTTCGTCAGGCTCCGCAGCACGACCAGCCCCGGCAGGTCGGCACGGCCCGCCAGCGCCTCGCGCTCCCCGGGCACCGCGTCCATGAAGGCCTCGTCCACCACCAGGTACCGGCCCGGCCGGGCCAGCCGGGCCAGCAGCTCCGCCGGGTGCAGCACCGAGGTCGGGTTCGTCGGGTTGCCGACGACGACCAGGTCCGCCTCCTCCGGCACGGCCGCCGGATCCAGCCGGAAGCCCTCCGCCTCCGTCAGGACCACCCGCTCCACCCGGTGCCCCGCGTCCCGAAGGGCCGCCTCCGGCTCGGTGAACTGCGGGTGCACCACCACCGGGCGGCGCACCGGCAGCGCCCGCGCCAGCAGCACGAACGCCTCCGCCGCCCCCGCCGTCAGCAGCACCCGCTCCGCGGGCAGCCCGTGCCGGGCGGCCACCGCGGCCCGGGCGGCCCGCCCGTCCGGATAGGCCGCCAGGAAGTCCAGGGAGCCCGCGACGCGCTCCCGCAGCCACGCCGGGGGCGTACCGGCCCGCACGTTCACCGCGAGGTCCACCAGCGCGGCGCCCTCCGCCCCGCGCACCTCGGCGTCCCCGTGGTGGCGCAGGTGTCCTCGGGCTTGGTCCAGTTGCAGGGGCACAGCTCGTCGGTCTGCAGGGCGTCCAGGACCCGC
>NZ_JBEOSD010000313.1:0-2211 GCF_040302735.1 Streptomyces sp. NPDC097619
GCGTTCGAGACCCAGCCCGCGGGAACGGACGGTCCGGTCCGGGGCAGACGCGGGAGCGGCGCCACCACCGCCCCGCGGCCCCGGCCGGGCCGCGGATCCGCGCACGGGACCGAAGGAGAACCGTCCATGCAGATCACCGTCACCCGCTCCGGAGGCTTCGCCGGGCTCGAGAAGACCCGGGCCCTCGACACCGACGGCCGCACCGACGCCGCACACCTGGAACGCCTCGCCGAGCGGGCCGTCCTCCCCGTACCGGACGGCCACCACTACCGCGTCACCGTCGACCAACAGGTCCTCGACCTCCAGGAGCCCCATCTCACCGAGGAACAGCGTGAGCTCATCCGGACGGTGCTCGACGAAGGACGCTGAGCGGCCCCGACGGGCGGCCGGCGAGGGCACTCCGCGCCCCGCCGGTCGCCCCGATCCTCCCTACGATGGCGCGGTGACCACCTCCGCGCAGCAGCCGCAGATCCGCGTCCTGTCCGACGCGTCCCGCGACCACCTCCGGGAGCCGGGCCGGCCGCGCCCCGTCCGCCTCTACCTGTGGGAACCCGCGGAGCCGCGCCGGACACCCGCCCCGCTGGTGGTGGTCTCGCACGGCACCGGCGGGTCCGGGGGAGCGATGGAGTGGCTCGTGGACCCGCTGCGCGCCGCCGGGTTCCGGGTGCTGGCCCTCGACCACCACGGGAACAACCGGGTCGACGGGTACGCCCCGGAGGGATTCCTGCACGTGTGGGACCGGCCCCGCGACGTCTCCTTCGCCCTCGACGCCCTCGCCGCCGAAGGCCCCTTGGGGCCGGTCGGCGCGGCCGGGTTCTCCCTCGGCGGCTACACGGCCGCCGCCCTCGCCGGGGCCCGGGTCGACCCCCGACTGCTGTGGGCGGTCGTCACGGGCGCCGCGCCCCTCCCCGAGATCCCCGGATTCCCCGGCGTACTGGACGCCCTGCGGGCCCGGTACCGGCCCGGGGAGCTCACCGCGGACTCCCCGACGGTCCGGCGCACGCTGGCCGAGGCGGCCGCGGACCTCACCGATCCGCGGGTCCGGGCCGTGTTCCAGGTGGCTCCCGGCGCCGGAGTCCTCGTCAGCCCCGAGAGCCTGGCGACCGTGCGGGTCCCGGTGGCCGTCCACTGGGGCGGCGCCGACACCATCAGCCCGTACGCCACCGACACCCGGCCCTACCTGGAACACGTCCCGACGGCGGTGGGCACCTGTGTCGGCCCCGGCGTCCGGCACGAGGACTTCTCCGCGGCGGAGCCGGCCGACCCGGAGGCCCGCGGGCGGACCGGCCGCGCCGCCGCCGTGTTCTTCCGCCGCTACCTCGGCTGACCGCGCCCGACCGACCCGGCGGCCCGGGGCGGGTGGACACCCCTCCTCTCCGGGCTGACCGGTATGGGTGCCGGCACCCATTTTCGGGCAGAAGGGCGATGCCGATGCGGACGCGTTCAGGCGGTTCTCGTACACTCGGCGCGGCTGCGCAGACTTTGCGCCACTATTGATGGCTGTACCGCGCATTCCAGCCATGTGACACGTTCTGCCTTGGGGGGCTCATGCGTAGATCCAGAGGGCTGACCGCCGCCGTCGCCCTTTCCCTCGCCGGTGCGGGCACCGGTCTCGGCCTCGTGCTGATGCCGCAGGCCTCCGCCGTCACCGCGCCGGTGGGCTTCACCGCCGACGACCTGCCGACCTGGCAGCCGAACGGCATCGTCTTCGCGATGGCGGAGGCCGACGGCACCGTCTTCACCGGAGGCACCTTCTCCGCCATCCGGCCCGGGAAGGGGCAGACGGGCGCCGAACGCCAGGCCGTGAACTTCGCGTCCTTCGACGCCGCGACGGGCGCGCCCGGCTCCTGCAAGCTGTCCTTCACCATCGGCGAGGGCACCGCGACCGTGCGCGCCCTGCTGGTCTCGGAGGACAAGAAGACCCTGTACGCGGGCGGCTACTTCGCTGCCGTCAACGGCACTCCCGTCAACAGCGTCGCGGCCATCGACATCGCGAGCTGCACGCCGAAGGCGTCCTTCCGGCCGGCCTTCCCGGCCACCGTGCGGGCCCTGGCGCTGGGCGGCGGCACGCTCTACGCGGGCGGCGACTTCGGCACGGTGGCCGGACAGCAGCGGCAGCGCTTCGCCGCGGTGGACGCCACCACCGGCGCCCTGAAGCCGTTCAAGGCGGACGCGGACGAGCCCGGTCGGGCGGTCGCGGTGACCCCGGAC
>NZ_JBEOSD010000314.1:0-2101 GCF_040302735.1 Streptomyces sp. NPDC097619
TTGATCCCGTCGATCAGCGAGTGCCGGCAGCCGTACTTGTTGTCGAACTTCGACTTCGTCACCGCGTCGTTCACGTTGATCGCGGGGAAGAGCAGCCGGCCGTTCTCCGCGAGCTCGTACAGGCGGTGGACGCCGGTGGTGGTCTCCTCGGTGACGCCCTTGATGCCGCCGGCCGTGTCGGTCCACTTGGACGGGTTGGCCTTCAGGGTCCGGCCGAGGAGGGAGAGGATCAGCGCGAACTCCTCGTTCTCCGCGGTGGAGGGGTCGGGGACCTCGCCCGCCTTCTCGAACTCGACGCCCATGTGGACGAGGAGGGTGGCGTCACCGCCGTCGTCCAGGATGAGGTTGGGGCCCAGCTCCCCCGGCCAGGTGAGGGCCTGCTCGGTGCACCACCAGTACTCGTCGAGGGTCTCGCCCTTCCAGGCGAAGACCGGCACGCCCTGCGGGGCCTCGGGGGTCCCGTTCGGGCCCACCGCGATGGCCGCGGCCGCGTGGTCCTGGGTGGAGAAGATGTTGCAGGAGGCCCAGCGCACCTGCGCGCCGAGGGCCACGAGGGTCTCGATCAGGACGGCGGTCTGCACGGTCATGTGCAGGGAGCCGGTGATCCGGGCCCCCGCCAGCGGCTGCGTGGCCGCGTACTCCCGGCGGATCGACATCAGACCGGGCATCTCGTGCTCGGCGAGCGTGATCTCCTTCCGCCCGAAGTCGGCGAGGGAGAGATCGGCGACCTTGAAGTCGGCCGCCTTGGTGCTGGTCATACGGGATTCCTCCGGTGCGAGGGGGCAGGGACGGACGGACGTGCGGTACGGGCACGAGCACGGGAGCGGACGGTGTGGTCGAGGCCGGACCCGGTCCGGGCCCCGGCCGGCTGCCGGGGCGCGCGGGCCGGGGTCAGGCCACCGCCTCCTCCGTGCGGGCGCGGGCCGCGGCGGAGAGCCTGGCCCGGGTCAGGCCGAGGTTCTGGTGGATCTCCAGGGCGGCCGTGGAGCGGTTGAGGGTGATGTAGTGCAGGCCGGGGGCTCCTTCGGCGAGGAGCCGTTCGGCCAGGGCGGTGGCGTGGTCGACGCCGATCTTGTGGCCCTCGACCCGGTCCTCGCGGGCGGCCTCCAGGCGCTGGGCCAGCAGCTCGGGGAAGGTGGCGTTGCTGAGGGCGGCGAAGCGGCGGATCTGCCGTACGTCGGTGGCGGGCATGATCTCGGGGATGATCGGGATGTCGCAGCCGGCGGCCGCGACCCGGTCCCGCAGCCGGAGGTAGTCCTCGGCGCGGAAGAACATCTGGGTGACGGCGTAGTCGGCGCCCGCCCGGCACTTGGTGACGAAGTGCCGGATGTCGCTCTCCCAGTCGGGCGAGCGCGGGTGCTTCTCGGGGAAGGCGGCCACGCCGACGCCGAACCGGCCGACCTCCTTCACCAGGGAGACCAGCTCGTGCGCGTACCCGAGCCCCTCGGGGTGACGGACCCAGGGCCCGTTCGGGTCGCCGGGCGGGTCCCCGCGCAGGGCGAGCACGTCGTGGATCCCGGCGTCCGCGTACTGGCCCATGATGCGGCGCAGTTCGGCGACGGAGTGGCCGACCGCGGTGAGGTGGGCGACGGGCCGCAGGGTGGTCTGGGTGGCGATGCGGTGCGTGGTGGCGATCGTGCGGCTCCGGGAGGAGCCGCCCGCCCCGTAGGTGACGGAGACGAAGGTGGGGGCCACGGCCTCGACCCGGCGGATCGTCTCCCACAGGCGCCGCTCTCCCGCCTCGTCCTTCGCGGGGAAGAACTCGAAGGAGTACGAGCGCTCACCGTCCGCGGGCAGCAGGGCGGGGCGCCCGCGTTCTACGGGAGACGGTGTGCCTGACATGCGGTTTCCTTCCGGAGGAGGGAGGGAGGAGGACGGAGCGAGGGGGACGGACGGAGGGAGGGCGGGCGGCGAGGGCCGTGGGAAGGGGCGGCTCCGAGCGGCGACCCCGAGCGACGGGGCGGGGCCGCCCGCGGACCTCAGCGCGCGTTGAAGTACGTCGCTTGGGGGTGGTGGATGACGATGGCGTCGGTGGACTGCTCGGGGTGGAGCTGGAACTCCTCGGAGAGGTGGACCCCGATCCGTTCCGGCCGGAGCAGGT
>NZ_JBEOSD010000315.1:0-2086 GCF_040302735.1 Streptomyces sp. NPDC097619
GGGGCCCGGCGCGGCCCCGCGCGCGGGGACGCGCCGGGTCGGGTCCCGCCGCGGCCCGGAAGGCCCGCGGCCGGGTCCTGTAGGAGGCTCCCAACGCGCCGCCGCGCCCCCGGCAGATCCGGCTATTCCGCGGGCTCGTCGCCGTAGGGCACGATGGTCGGTATGGACGTACCCACCTTCGACCACCCCGGTGAGCGGGCCGCAACGGACCCGATCCGGCTGCTGGCCATCCGGGAGACCCCGCTCTCGCTCGACGAGGTGTTCCGGGCCGTCGGCGACGACGCGACCGGCGGTACCGCCCTGTTCGTGGGCACGGTGCGCAACCACGACGGCGGCGCCGACGTGGACTCCCTCGGGTACTCGAGCCACCCCTCCGCGGAGGCGGAGATGCGCCGGGTGGCCGAACGGGTCGTGGCGAAGTTCCCGGTGCGGGCGCTGGCCGCGGTCCACCGCGTGGGGGACCTGTCCGTGGGCGATCTGGCGGTGGTCGTGGCGGTGTCCTGCCCGCACCGCGGCGAAGCCTTCGAGGCTTGCCGGATGCTCATCGACGACCTCAAGCACGAGGTGCCGATCTGGAAGCACCAGCGTTTCTCCGACGGCACCGAGGAATGGGTCGGAGCCTGCTGACTCCCCGATTTGCGTAACCCGGCTCCGCGGGCGAGCGTTATGACCAGCATCAATCCGTTGCGGTCGTTTCTCGGGGCTGGGAGGCACGGAATGGCATCTCTCGCGTGGCTGCTGATTCCCCTGTTCGCCGCCGTCGGCGCGGCGATATGGGCAGGCTGGGCAGCTCGTGACCGTACGTCCGGCGACATATCCGAGCTGGCGGGTTACGCGCGTTTCCGTGAGGCCATGGACAAGGCGCCCTCCGGCTCGGACGCGGGCTGACCCGTCCCGTACTGTCGTTCCATGCCACGCCGCACTGCGACGATGCTCGCTTCCGTGTTCATGCTCATCGGGTTCCTCATCTGCGGGGTCATGATCAAGGTCCCGTATTCGGAGATGAGCCCGGGGCCCACCGTGAACACGCTGGGTGAGGCGAACGGCGAGCCGGTCCTGCGGATCTCGGGCCACAAGACGTATCCGACCAGTGGTCACCTGAACATGACCACGGTCCGCGTCACGGGCGCCGACTACGACATGAACCTGCTCGAAGCGGTCTTCGGTTGGATTTCCCACGACAACATCGTGGTACCGCACGAGAACCTCTATCCGGACGGCAAGACCGAGGAACAGTCCACGCAGGAGAACGCCGAGGAGTTCAGCCAGTCCCAGGAGAGCGCCAAGGTCGCCGCCCTCAAGGAACTCGGCATTCCGGTGACGGCCCGCGTGGTGGTCGGCAGCGTGGTGAAGGACAGCCCCTCGGAGGGCCGGCTGCACGCCGGTGACGTGATCCGGGCCGTGGACGGCACCCCGGTGAAGGCCCCGGCGGACGTGGCCGAGCTGGTCACGAAGCACAAGGCGGGCGAGAAGGTGGAATTCACCATTGTCCCCGCCAAGGAGGCCGAGGCCGCCGAGAAGGCGGGCCGGGAGCCCACCGCCACGGAGAAGGTGGTCATCACCACCCGCGCCGCGGAGGACGACGGGCACGCCATCGTCGGGATCCGGGCCGCGACGGACCACACGTTCCCGTTCCAGGTGGACATCGAGCTCGCCGACGTGGGCGGTCCCAGCGCCGGCCTGATGTTCGCCCTGGGCATCGTGGACAAGCTCACCCCCCAGGACCTGACCGGCGGCAGGTTCGTCGCCGGTACCGGCACCATCGACGACGCGGGCAAGGTCGGCCCGATCGGCGGCATCCAGATGAAGACCATCGGGGCCCGCAACGCCGGGGCCCGCTACTTCCTCACCCCCGCCGACAACTGCTCCTCGGCGGCCCGGGACGTCCCCGACGGCCTCACCCTGGTGAAGGTGGACACCATCCACGACGCCCGGAAGTCCCTGGAGAAGATCGCGAAGGGCGAGACCTCCGGCCTCCCGCAATGCACCCGCTGATCCGCGCGCGGCGGGGCTGACGGAGCCGCACGGAAGGACCGGGGCCCGGGGACTGTCGGTGCCCGCCCAACGGATCCACGGGGACCTGCAC
>NZ_JBEOSD010000316.1:0-1827 GCF_040302735.1 Streptomyces sp. NPDC097619
GGCGAGGCCTTCGGGTGGCCTCGCCCCGCGCCCGGCAGACCGGACCGGAGGTGGCGCAGCCGTCGGACACCGGGAGTTCCCCGTCCACCCAGCCGGTGCCCCCGCTCTGGGGCCCGTCCTGTGCGGCACGTCCCGTCTGCTCGAACACACGGCCCGCCCACAGCAGCCGGGCAGCCGACGGCCCGGTGGGGCGAGAGCACCTCCTCCCGATCAGGCTTCCGGCGCGGGAACGCGGGCAGTCTGTACAGACGACCCGGTGACAGCACTTGGGCTGTCCGCCGGGCGGGATCCTTGTGACCCGGTCAACCCCCACCACCCCGGGACCGTAACCGAGGCGGGCCCGCAGCCGTTGGGCCGCCGCGCCCGACCTGCGGACGCCCTTCACCTCTCAGGGAGTGCCCGTGGAGTTCACCAGCCGCCTCCAGCTCGAAGCCGACACCCTCGTCGTGAGTGTCCACGAACCCGTCGCCACCGATCGGCGTGCCGGACTCACCCAGGACATCCACGAGCTCATCACCGAACACCGGCCCATCGCCGTGGTCGTCGTCCTCGGCCCCACGGCAAGCACCACCACAGCTGTCTCCGTGATCCTCCGCCTGGCCCGCCACTGCGACACCAACGGCATCCGCCTTGCCGTCGCCACTCCCGTCCCCGCCGTCCGGCACCTGATCAACGCCAACCAGCCCGCACTCCCCGTCCACGCCCACACCGTCGACGCCCTCGCCGCCACTCGACGACACCTCCCCCGCTGACGTCAGGTCTCAGCGTCTTCCTCGAAGGCGACCCGGTCGCTGGGGCTGATGTCGGCGGCCATGTTGCGTTCCATCATGCGCAGGGCGGCTTCGGCGAGGCCGGGGTCGATGTGGGCGACGGCGTCGTCGGCCACGGTGACGCGCAGGTGTCGGATGTGGGCGTCCAGGGCCGAGTACAGCACGCACTGTTCGGTGACCTGCCCGCACAGGACGACGCGGCTGATGTCGAGCCGGTCCAGGAGGTAGGACAGGGGCGTCTCGAAGAACGCGGAGTGGCGGGCCTTGACCACGAAGAGGGAGTCCTCGTCCGGTGCGATCGGCTCGACCAGGTCCGCGTGCCGCCCCGCCAACGCGGCATCGAGGATCTCCCCGTGGTGGGAGCGCCAGCGCCCGAAGTTGTCGTTCACGTACACCACCGGCGCCCCGGCCGCCCGCGCCCGCCCCAACAGCGTCCGGATGCCGGGCAACGCCTCGCGGACGGAACGGACCAGCACCTCGGCATCCTCGTGCTCGTAGGTGTTCAACATGTCGATCACGACCAACGCCGTCCGGGCCATCCGACCGCCTTCCCTCACACCGGCTCGGCAACGCCGACGGCGCCGCGGGCCGGGCCGCGCTCTCGTCGGGTCATCCCGTCGGCGCGCCCGGTCGCGCCCGTCGCATCGCGGCTTCGCCACCGCGGCGCTCGAGCACGAGCATGGCCCACGGGGACATGGGCATACGCAAATCATCAGAAATCATTGTCAATACCGGAAATCGGTATATCACACGTGAAGCGAAGGGGTCTTGATCATGGAGGTCACGGCAGCCGGCCGAGAAGCTCCCCTACCCACGCCGGTCCGGCCACTCGACGGACGGGTCCGCACGTGCCGTCCGGCCGTCATCCGGACGGTTCGCGCCGACGCCGACGCCGGCGAGAGCAAGGACGTCGGCGCGCCGGCGGAGGAGAACATCATCCGAGGCGAGGACTAGGTCGTGTCTTTTGGATCTTGCCGGTGAGGCCCGCGGCGTCTGGTGCCACTGCACTCGCTGCGCTCGCTCCGTCTCGGCTCTTTGATCTCTCCTTCGGAGGCCG
>NZ_JBEOSD010000317.1:0-1814 GCF_040302735.1 Streptomyces sp. NPDC097619
TCCTGGGTGGAGGCGCCGATGATCCAGGTGTCACACCGGTCCATCAGGCCGCGCGCCTTCGCGCGGTCCTCCTCGGCTGGTGGCCGTGTCGGGCATCTGCTCGGCCGGGGTCGCCATGACCTTGATCGCGCTGCCCTGGTTCGTGCTGCACACCACCGGCAGCGGTACGCGCACCGGCCTGGTGGCCGCCGCCGAACTGGTCGGCCTGCTCTGCTCGTCGGTGTCCGCCGGGCCGCTGCTGGACCGGTTGCCGCCGCGCGCGGTGAGCGTCGGCGCGGACGCCCTGACGGCCGGGGCGCTGGGCCTGGTGCCGCTGCTGCACGCGATGGGGGGCCTGGACCTGCCGCTGCTGGGCCTGCTGGCCTTCGTCATCGGGGCCGCGCGCGGCCCGGCGGACACGGGCAAGCAACTGCTGCTGCCCGCCGCGATGGCGAGGGCCGCGACGAGTACGGAGCGTGCCACGGGGGCGGTCGAGGCCGCCCGGCGGATCGGCATGATGGCGGGGGCCCCGCTGGCCGGGGTGTCGGTGGCGGCCGTGGGCCCGGTGCCGACGCTGTTGCTCGACGCGGCGGCGGTGTCGCTGGGGGCGGTGCTGGTGGCCGCCCTGGTGCCCGCCGTGCCCCGGGCCGCCGCGGGTGCGGGGCGGGACGGGGCCGAGCGCGAACCGTACCTGCGGGAACTCGTTACGGGTCTGCGGTGGTTGCGCGGGGACCGGCTGGTCCGGGCCGTGACCGGGGTGCTGTTGGTGACGAACGCCTTGGACGGCGCCCTCAACGGGGTGCTCTACCCGGCCTACGGGGCGCGGGTGTTGGACAGCGGGCCGCTGCTGGGCGCGATGGTGACGGTGATGGGGGCGGGCGCCCTGGCCGGGGCCGCGCTCTACGGCTGGGCGGGGCCGCGGCTCCCCGCGCGGCTGCTGTTCACGGGGGCGTTCGTGCTGCTCGGCGCGGTGCGGTGCGCCACGCTGGCGGCCGAGCCGCCGCCGGTGGTCCTGCTGGCGCTGCTGGCGGTGTCGGGCGTGGGCTCCGGGGTGGTGGCACCGCTGATGATGTCGGTGGCCTACCGGCGGGTGCCCGAGGAACTGCGCGGCCGCGTCTTCGGGTTGTTGACGGCCTGCGCGCTGGCGGCGACCCCGCTCGGGATGGTGGGCGGCGGACTCGCGCTCGACCACTGGGGCCTCACCGGGACCCTGGTGGCCACCGGAGCGGTGTACCTGGTGGTGACCTCGGCGCCGCTGGTGTTCCCCGTCTGGCGCGGGCTCGGCGCGGACTCCCCCGCAACCGACGCCTCGGCGCGACCAGTTGGGGAGTCAGCAACGGTCGTCGACGGCTCTTCGAGCCTGCCCGCGGCGGACCCGACCCCGCCGGGCGGAGCGGATCAGGGGCGCTCCGTGCCGGTTCGGGCGGTTTGACCCCCCTTCACTTTCGCGCCTGGCAACTTGCTGAGAGCCGGGACGGGTCGAAGTGGGGCCGGGAGCACGGCAGGGTTGTCAACGACCGGCCCGGCGGGCCCACGAAGCCCGCCGAGTCTTCTGGACCACCACCATCCCTGGGGGGAAACCATGACCAAGCGTTCCGCACTCACCCTGGCCCTCGCCTCGGCGCTCCTGTCCGCGCTCGGCGCGCTGGGCGCCCTCGGCTCCGGCGGCACGGGCACCCTGGCGGACGGCGAGGCGCCGCGCCCGCACGTGGTCCTGCCGACCACGCAGAACACCACGGGCGGGGTCCGGCTGAACGACCCTTCGGACACCTCCTGGGGCGGCTGAGGCCGCCGGCGGGCCGCCGCGAAACCGTGGTCGGACGGGGTGCGCTTCG
>NZ_JBEOSD010000318.1:0-1760 GCF_040302735.1 Streptomyces sp. NPDC097619
GCTGGGCGCAGGCCAGGCCGCCCTTGAAGTAGTTGTTCCGGAAGTCCGCGTCGGGGACGTACAGGTCGAAGACGGCCCCGCCCTGGTTCTGGAGGTCAGCGGCTGTCCGTCAGCGGCTGTCCGTCAGCGGCCGTGCCGGCCGCCCGTCGCCCGCCGCCGCACCGTCGCGAACAGCACCGCCGCACCGACGGCCAGAGCCCCGGCCCCGGCCAACGCGAACATCGGGGTGGTCGAGCTCCCCCCGGTCTCCGCGAGCCCGCCACCGTCCACGGGGGTGGCGCTGCCGTGCGCCCCGTGCCCGCCGGTCCGACCGGCGTCCTTCTCGATCTGCTCGTCGGACGGGGCCGAAGCGGTCGGCTCCGTCGGCTCCGCGGGCGCGCTCGGGGACGGCGAGCCCTGCACGCCCGTGCTCCCGCCGGAACCGCCCGTGACACCGCCGCTCCCGGACCCACCGGACCCGCCCGAGGTGCCGGAACCGCCGGAGGTGCCCGAGGTGCCGGAGCCGCCCGTCGTCCCCCCGGTCGAACCGCCGGTCGCACCGCCCGTGGAGCCGCCCGTCGCACCGCCCGTGGATCCTCCGGTGGAGCCGCCGCCGTCCTTGCCGAAGACCACGTCGGAGCAGGTGTAGAAGGCCTCGGGGCTGTCCGAGCGCTGCCAGATGCTGTAGATGAGGTGCCGGCCGGTCTTGCGCGGCACGGTCCCCGTGAACACGTAGTCCCCGCCCCGCATCCCCGGATCGGTGACCTTCACGAACGGGGCCGCCTCCAGGTCCGACCACTTCAGGGGCTTCGCCGGGTCGTACCCGTCCTTGGTCACGAACAGCTCGAAGGAACCCCGGTGCGGGGCCGTCCCCTTGTACCGGAAGGTGTGCGATCCGGAGCTCATGCGGCTCGCCGGCCAGTCGCCCCGGGCCAGGTCCAGCCCCCGGTACTTCGCCTTGCCCGCCGAGCACAGCTGCCCGTCCGGGATCAGCGAACGGTGCTTCCCGGCGGCGTTCGCGATGTTCACCTCGTTCCAGTCGTAGAACGCCTGCGCCCCGCTCGCCGCCACCGCCGCCTTGCAGGCCGCCGACTTCGGCGACTCGGGCCCCTCCGCGTAGCAGGCGGCCACCCGGCTGACCGGATCCGTCATCGAGCCGTGCGCGGCGGCCGGAGCGGTGCCGAGCCCGGCCAGTACGAGCGGTCCCAGGCCGAGGGCGGCGACGGTGGCGGCCGTACGGCGAGCGGTCATGACGGATCTCCTTCAGGGGTGCGGAAGAGCGGCGCGACCAGCGGCCGCGACACGCAAGCTAGCCCGCGAAACCCCGGAAAACCCCAGCTTGGAGCCCCTGAGGGAGATCCTTAGGACGCACTTAAGGCACCGGTAAGCGGCACCTCAGACGAGGGGCCCGCCGGCCCGTCGGCGGCGGGCGCGCCCACCTCCGACGGACCCGCCCCGGTCAGCTCCCCGCGCCCGGCGCCGCGACGGGCAGCGCGAAGCGGCGGGTGACCTCGATGCTCAGGTTTCCGTAGCCGGTGAAGAACGGGGCCGCCGTCAGCTCCGTACCGGAGGCCGGGTCACGGCTCACCACCCGGGCGGCCCGCGCCGTACGGTCCAGGTCCTCGCCCGCCAGCCGGCCCAGCCGGACCGGCCGCACCACGCCGTCCGCCTCCACCTCCAGGAAGCAGTCCCACACCCCGGGGGCGATGGGCGCCCCGCCGTCCAGGGAACCCAGCTCGGCCGTGATCCGGAACCCCGCCCTCGACAGGTCCAGGCCCCGC
>NZ_JBEOSD010000319.1:0-1759 GCF_040302735.1 Streptomyces sp. NPDC097619
GGAGGTGCGGCGGGTGTTCCGGCGGGCCGCGCTGGCCTCGGGGCCGGGGCGCGACGGCGGGGGAGCCGCCGCGCGCGACCGGGTCAGTGCCGGTGGGCGGCGGACCGGCGGCGCACCACGTAGGTGGTGCCCGCGACGGCCGCCAGGAACAGCACCGAACCGGCGGCGATCGTCATCGGCTCGGCCCCGGACACGCTGCCGCCGAGACCGCCGCGCACCCCGCGGGCCACCGCGGTGGAACTGGTGGTGGGCGTGGAGCCGGAGGCGATGGTCAGATCGGCCGAGCCGTTCTCGCCGTTGCAGGTGAAGGAGACGGAGTACTGCGCCCCGCGCCGGGCGTCGCGGTCCACCGTCACCCTGACCGGAGTGCCCCGTGGGATGCTGACGGTGTCGAAGACCCCCGAGGAGGCCGTGGAATAGGCCGCGTCGCAGCCGGTGACCGTCAGGGTGACCTGACCGCCCGGGGCGACCGTCGAGGGGGTGATGGCGAAGCCGAACGAGGTGATCGGCTGCTGGGGCCCGGCCGCGACGGCGGCCGGGGCGGCCGCCAGGAGCATCGCGGCGGCGCCGGTACTGAGCAGGGTGGCGGAGACGGTGCGTATCGCACGCATGGCGGAACCTCCGGGTCCCCGAGGAGCAAGCTGCGGAAACCTGTTCCACATGTGGGGGGTCAAGCACCTCGATGACCGCCACGCTAGGTGTGCGCACGCTGACACGCGATCAGGGTCAGGCGAACGGGGGAGGCGGCGGGTCCGTGTGGGGGAACGGGGCCGCCGCGGCGGCTCCCGCCCCCCGGCCGGGGGACCGGATCCCTCAGCCCAGGTGCGGGAACAGCCGCAGGAAGGGTTCGGCGCTCGCGGCGGAGATGCCCCGGCCGAACGGTGCGTCGAAGTCCCAGATCAGGAAGAGCAGGAAGGCGATCAGCGCGCTGAACAGGCCCGCCAGCAGCAGCTCCCGGAAGGAGCGCCTGATCTGGAGGGTGAAGATCAGCCCGACCGTCACCAGGGCGCCGGCGATGAGCCCGAACCAGACCACCCCCGGCATGGTGGCCCCGGCGCTCGCGGCGCGGGAGCTGCGCGCGTCGTCCACCACCGCCACCTGGTCCACCAGCGGCTGGTACGCCTGCCCCTCGTGGTCGGTCTTCGGCTCGTAGTCCGTGACGTCGCGCCGGATGGTGTCCAACAGCTTCTCTCCGCGCGGGGTGAGCTCCCCGTGGTCGCCCATCGACTTCCACTCGGGGCCGGTGACGTGGGAGACGTACGCGTTCACGTCGGCCCGGATCCGGTCGCGGACCGCGGGCGGGTAGACCTCGGCGCGGACGCTGACCTCGTGCAGGGCCTGGGCTTCCTGGCGCACGTACTCCTGGGCGGCTCCCCTGCCCTCCCAGACCCCCGCGATGGCCAGCCCCAGCACGATCGCGTAGATCACGCCGATCATCATCGTCATGTACTCGATGACGTCCGGGGTCTCCGAGGGGTCGTCGTCCTCCCCGATCCGGCGGTGGTTGAGCAGGGCGATCGAGAGCACCACGGCGCAGGCCGAGGCCATCGCGAGGGACAGGACGAGCCATTCGGACACGTCGGACTCCTGGAGGGTACGGGTCACGGGGACAGCAGGTACGGGGACGGGGGGTACGGGGGCAGCGGGTACGGGAGGGGCGGTGGTCACGTGAACGGCGCGGGGCTCGCACGGGGTGGACCGGACGGGGCGCGCCCGTCGGCCCCGGCCGGGTTCACGGGCCCGGCCGGGGCCGACGGGC
>NZ_JBEOSD010000320.1:0-1756 GCF_040302735.1 Streptomyces sp. NPDC097619
TGGGCCAGGGTGCGGGTCAGCAGTCGGGAGACGTGCATCTGGGAGATGCCGACCTCCTCGCCGATCTGCGACTGCGTCATGTTGGCGAAGAACCGAGTCCTGGACAGGACTCGGGGCTCCGGGCGGTTCGGCTGCGGACCCGCGGGGGTCCGCCGGGTGGGGCGGGTCAGGCTCCGGCGCGGACCGTACGGCGGCGGCGCATCAGGTGCGCGCCGGCGCCGAGGGCCGCCACACCGACGAGACCGGCGCCGATGGCCGTCTCGGTGGAGCTCGGGCCGAAGGAACCGCCGATGCCGCCCTGGGCGCCGCGGCCGTCGAGGATCCGGAACTGGTGGGTGGCGATGAGGCTGTTGTCGTGGCACTTGACGGACACCGTGTGGTTGCCCGGCGAGGCGTGGTTGAAGATCCGGACCGTGGCGAAGCCGATGCGGCCGGCCGAGAGGGCGGTCTGCGGGAAGTTGCCGTGGGACCAGACGGTGCCGCCGTGACCGCAGCCCGAGGCGCTGACCTGCATCGTGGAGCCCTGGTGGACCGAGAACGGGTTGACCGTCACATTACTGGGACCGTTGGTCGCGACGGCGAGCGGTGCTGCCAGACCGACGGCGGCACAGGCCGCGGCGGTCACCGTGAGGGCGCGAAGAGCACGCATGGTGTGGAACCTCCAGCGGGAAGCGCCCCGGAGCGATGGCCCCGGGAGGATCGACGAGAACGCCTCCCGTGACGAACCCTCACCTGCGGTCGTCGGGGCCGCATCTCGGGGATTGGTCCGCCCGAATGAGGCGACGGACCCGCCGCTCCGCGTGTCGCTGACGGATCCGCAGGTCACGACCCGTCAGCTTCTTATATGACATTTACTCGGATGGGCGCACCCCCCTTCGGGCCCGACACCCGTTCGCCCTCCCCTCCTCGCCGGTTGCCCCGAGGCGACCTAGCGTGCGTAGGGCGGGGAGGGACGGAAGTCGGCGGGGGAAGAGAACGCGGTCCGGACCGCGTCGGGAAGGGAGCACCATGACCGAGGACGAGACGGAGCAGACGCCGAGGAGGCGGTCCCCCTGGGGGGTGCTGGCCCTGGTCATGCTCACCGGCCTCGCCATGGTCCGGAACGGCGCGGACACCGGGTCGGGGCCGCCCCAACCCGCCGCCGCCGCGGCGGTCGGGGTGCACTCCGACACCCTCGCCACCGCCGCGCCCACGCCGCCGCCGGACCTGCAGACGATGGAACACTCCACCGTGGAGCGGGTCCGCATCCCCTCCATCAACGTGGACGCGCCGGTGATGGCGGTGGGCCTGGACGCCGAGGGCTGGGTGGACGCCCCGCCCCCGCAGGACCCGAACCTCGCGGGCTGGTACCTCAACGGCATCGCCCCCGGGCAGCGCGGCTCCGCGGTGATCGTCGGCCACGTCGACAACGCCCAGGGGCCCGCGGTGTTCTACGGGCTCGGTTCGGTCCGCAAGGGCAGCCACATCGAGGTGGCCCGCTACGACGGCAAGACCGCCGTCTTCGAGGTCTACGGGGTGGAGGTCTTCTCGAAGGACAACTTCCCCGGGGCCCGGGTGTACGGGGACACCGGGCACGCCGAACTCCGCGTGATCACCTGCGGCGGCGGCTACTCCAAGGCCAAGGGCTACGACGGCAACGTGGTCGTCTTCGCCCGCATGGTCGAGGCTCGCTGACCGGCTGACGCGCGGGCCCCGCGCCGGGGCCCGCGCTCCGCCCGCCGCACGCGACCCCCCCCCCCCCCCCAAATAGGGAGGG
>NZ_JBEOSD010000321.1:0-1650 GCF_040302735.1 Streptomyces sp. NPDC097619
CGCCACCGCACCCGGCGACACCACCGCACCACGCGACACCCACCCGTGCACCGTCCCCGAACCCACCGACACACCGGCCACACCCGACCACGCGCCCGTCAGGAGTTCCAGCTCACCCGAGGTGAGGAGCGGGAGTGCGCCGACGGCGGAGTCCGGGTCGGCGACGGCCGACCGGAGGAGGACGGCCACGTGCTCTCCGAAGCGGGCGATGGTCTCGGCGTCGAACAGCTCGGTGCTGTACTCGACCAGGGCGCGCAGGCCGCCCTCGTACTCCTCGAACTCGACGGTGAGGTCGGTGAGGGCGGTGTTCCGCTCCATCGCGTAGCCGTCCACCCGGACCGGTCCGAGGTCGGGATGCATGCCGGGGGCGTTCTGGAGGACGACCATGGCCTGCACGAGAGGGGTACGGCCGGCGTCACGCGCGGCACCGACGGCTTCCACGAGGCGCTCGAACGGCACGTCCTGGTGGGCGAAGGCGTCGAGGACCGTCTCCTTCACCTGGTCCAGCAGCTCGGTGAAGGGCGTCTCCGGCTCGATGTGCGACCGCAGGACGACGGTGTTGACGAGGAAGCCGATCATCTGCTCCAGGTCGGCGCGATCGCGCCCGGCGGAGGCCGTACCGACGGCGATGTCCGTCTGGCCGGTGTAGCGGGCGAAGACGCTCTGGACGGCGGCGGTCAGCGCCATGAAGAGGGTCGCTCCCCGGCCGTGGGCGAGGGACTTGATGCCGTCCAGGGTCGCCTTCGGCACCTCGAAGGCGTGGACGGCTCCGGCGGAGGAACGCACCGCGGGGCGGGGCCGGTCCGTCGGCAGCTCCAGCGGGGCGAGGCCCTTCAGTCGGTCCCGCCACCAGCCCAGCTGTTCCTCCAGCAGGCCGCCGTCCTCCAGCAGGCCGCGCTGCCAGGCGGCGAAGTCCGCGTACTGGAGGCCCCGTTCGGGCAGTTCGGCGGGTCGGCCCTCGATCCGCGCCGCGTACAGCTCGCCCAGCTCGCGGGCGGCCACCCCCATCGACCAGCCGTCGGTGACGATGTGGTGCATCCCGAGGACGCACACGTGCTCGTCCTCGGCCAGGCGGACCAGCAGGACCCGGACCAGCGGGCCGGTGCGCAGGTCGTACGGCCGGTCCAGCTCCTCCTGCGCCAGCTCCCTGAGTCGGGCTTCGTCAGGGGCCGCCTCTTCCCGCCAGAACGGTTCCAGCACCGGGTGCACGACCTGCACCCCCGTGCCGCCGACCAGGTCGAAGGTGGTCCGCAGGGCTTCGTGGCGGGCGACGAGGTCCCCGACGGCGGCGCGGAGCGCGGCCGGGTCCAGGGGGCCGGTCAGGCGCAGGCCCGCCGCGGAGTGGTACTCGGTGCTGCCCTGGTTGAAGTCCTCCAGGAACCAGAGCCGCTGCTGACCGAACGACATCGGCAGCAGCCCGTCCCGGGGTACGGCGGGGACGACCTCCTCCGGGGCGGCCTCGGTGGTCGCCTCGGAGGTCGCGTGGCCGGCGAGTTCGGCGACCGTCGGCGCTTCGAAGAGGAGCCTCGGGGAGAGCTTGACGCCCAAGGCCCGGCGGGCTCGGGAGACGACCTGGATGGAGAGGATGGAGTCGCCGCCGAGGTCGAAGAAGTTGTCGTGGATTCCGACCTTCTCGACTCCCAGGACCTC
>NZ_JBEOSD010000322.1:0-1608 GCF_040302735.1 Streptomyces sp. NPDC097619
GGTGCGGGATCCGCGTCCGGAGGCGGGTGCGTCGTCGTTGTATCAGGCGGTGCCGTTCCGGCAGGACGTCTCGTACATGGCGATCGGTGAGCGGACGAACGCGAACGGGTCGAAGAAGTTCCGTGAGGCGATGTTGGAGGCTCGCTGGGACGACTGTGTGGAGATGGCGCGGGATCAGATCCGTGAGGGTGCTCACATGCTGGATCTGTGTGTGGATTATGTCGGCCGGGATGGTGTGGCGGACATGGAGGAGTTGGCGGGTCGGTTCGCGACGGCTTCGACGTTGCCGATCGTGTTGGACTCGACCGAGGTGGGTGTGATCAGGGCCGGTCTGGAGAAGTTGGGCGGCCGTGCGGTGATCAACTCGGTGAATTACGAGGACGGGGACGGGCCGGAGTCGCGGTTCGCTCAGGTGACGCGGTTGGCGCGGGAGCATGGTGCGGCGTTGATCGCGTTGACGATCGACGAGGAGGGTCAGGCTCGTACGGTCGAGCACAAGCTGGCGATCGCGGAGCGTCTGATCGCGGATCTGACGTCGAACTGGGGGATCCGTGAGTCGGACATCCTGATCGACACGTTGACGTTCACGATCTGCACGGGTCAGGAGGAGTCGCGGGGGGACGGGATCGCGACGATCGAGGCGATCCGTGAGTTGAAGCGGTTGCATCCGTCGGTGCAGACGACGTTGGGGTTGTCGAACATTTCGTTCGGGTTGAATCCGGCGGCGCGGATCCTGTTGAACTCCGTCTTCCTGGACGAGTGCGTGAAGGCGGGTCTCGACAGTGCGATCGTGCACGCGTCGAAGATCCTGCCGATCGCGCGGTTCGATGAGGAGCAGGTGTCGACGGCGTTGGATCTGATCTACGACCGTCGGCGTGAGGGGTATGACCCTCTGCAGAAGTTGATGGCGTTGTTCGAGGGTGCGACGACGAAGTCGTTGAAGGCGGGGAAGGCGGAGGAGCTGGCGGCGCTTCCGTTGGAGGAGCGTTTGCGGCGTCGGATCATCGACGGGGAGAAGAACGGTCTGGAGGCGGATCTCGACGAGGCGTTGACGGGGCGTCCTGCGTTGGAGATCGTCAACGACACCTTGCTGGCGGGGATGAAGGTCGTCGGTGAGTTGTTCGGTTCGGGTCAGATGCAGTTGCCGTTCGTGTTGCAGTCGGCCGAGGTGATGAAGACCGCGGTGGCGCATCTGGAACCGCACATGGAGAAGTCGGACGCGGACGGGAAGGGCACGATCGTCCTGGCCACCGTCCGGGGCGATGTCCACGACATCGGCAAGAACCTCGTCGACATCATCCTCTCCAACAACGGCTACAACGTCGCGAACATCGGGATCAAGCAGCCGGTCTCGGCGATCCTGGAAGCCGCGGAACAGCACAAGGCCGATGTGATCGGCATGTCCGGTCTCCTCGTGAAATCCACTGTGATCATGAAGGAGAACCTGGAGGAGCTGAACTCCCGGGGACTCGCCGCCACCTACCCGGTCATCCTCGGTGGCGCGGCCCTGACCAGGGCTTATGTGGAGCAGGACCTGCACGAGATCTACGAGGGCGAGGTCCGCTACGCCCGCGACGCCTTCGAGGGCCTGCGCCTCATGGACGCCCT
>NZ_JBEOSD010000324.1:0-1491 GCF_040302735.1 Streptomyces sp. NPDC097619
CCCAGGAGACGGGGGAGCACTGGAGGAAGACCTCGCCGGGCCCGAAGTCGGCGTACGTCTGGTCGGTGACGGTGGAGACGAGGTTGCGGTGGGAGTTGCCGTTCCGGCAACGAAGGTGGACCGGCCCCGGCCGGCGGCCGCACGGTGTCCCCCGCCGGCGGATCTCCACCGCCGCGGAGCGGAGGAGGATCCGTGCGGGACGGTACGAGCACAGGGGCGGGGCGGGGCCGGGGACCGGGGCCGGGCGGGGGGCCCGGTGACGACGGCGCCCCCGCCCCGGGAGGGCCGGCGACACCCCGTTGGGCCCTGTCCGCCCTGGCCACGGCGGTCCTGCTGCCCTCGCTCGGGGTGGGGACCGCCGGGGTGGCCCTGCCGGACCTGTCCGCCGCCTTCGGCGCCTCCTTCGCGGCCGTCCAGTGGGTCACCCTCGCCTATCTGACCGCGCTCACCGCGCTGGTGGTCTCGGCCGGCCGGCTGGGCTGCCCGTACGGCTCGGGGCCGCCGGGTACGTGGCGCCCCTGGCCCTGACCACCTGCGGCTACGCCCTCTTCCAGGCGGCGGACAACACGGCGCTGCTGACCGGGATCGCCCCGAGGCGGTGGCCGCGGGCTCCGGCGCCGCCTTCGCCCTGGCGACGGTGCTGGTGGGGGTCGCCCTCGCGGTCACGGCACGGGCCGGCCGCCGGGCCACGGCCCCCTCCCGCCGGTCGGGTGCGGCGGAAGGAGGGGCGCGGGCCGGGGGCGATCAGCGCGGGGGCAGCGGGGGCAGGGTCATGCGGTAGCCGCGGTCCAGGAGCCGGGGCAGGTAGGAGCGCAGGGCCGTGACGCTCTGGGAGCGGTCGCCGCCCGCGTCGTGGGAGAGCACGATCACCCCGGGGGCGGCCCCGCCGAGCACCCTGCGCACGATCGCGGGGCTGCCGGGTTCCTTCCAGTCCAGGGTGTCCACCGTCCAGGCCAGGGGCTCCATGTCCAGCTCGGCGCCGATCTCGAAGGCGGCCCGGTTCCAGGCCCCGTACGGGGCGCGGAACCACGGCGGGGCCGTGCCCGTGACCTTCTCGACGAGTTCGCTGGTGCGGCCGATCTCCCAGGCGAGGGAGGGGCGGCTCAGCTTGGGGATGAGGGGGTGGGTCCAGGTGTGGTTGCCGATGACGTGCCCCTCGGCCGTCATGCGCTTGAGCAGGTCGCGGTGTTCGGTGGCCATTTCCCCGCAGACGAAGAAGACCGCGCGGACCCCGTACCGGGCCAGGGTGTCGAGGATGGCCGGGGTGTAGCGGGGGTCGGGGCCGTCGTCGAAGGTCAGCACCATGTTGCTGCCCTCGATCGGGGTGTCGAGGAGGGGGCGGGTGCGCACGGGCGGTCGGGCCGGGCGCTGTCGGGTGGGGCGTTCCGCGGTCATCGGGGCGAGCCGGTAGCTGGAGGGCAGCTGCGGGCGGGCGGCGCGCGGGGGCCCACCGGCCGGGGGTGCCCCGCCGGGGGGGGGGGGGGGTAGAGC
>NZ_JBEOSD010000325.1:0-1451 GCF_040302735.1 Streptomyces sp. NPDC097619
GGGGCCGGGGCCGGGGCCGGGAGGGTGAGTGTGGATGCCCGTGCGTTGTGGGGGCCGTTGACGGCTAGCCTGACGGTCCCGAACGACTTGGACTTGGCCGACCGACCCACCGCCTTGGGGCGGTTGGGGGTGTCGGGTGCGGTGAACAGCCGGCTGGTGTCCCTGGTTCAGGAGACGGTGGGTTCCGAGCAGGACGCGGCCCTCTTGGTCGCGACGCGGGCCTGGCCGCTGCTTGCGGCCCGCATGGCCGACGTCGCCCGCGGTCCGGAAGGCGAGCAGGGTCTCCTCGACCGCCTCCGCACAGGCCTCGGGGACACCACCGCCGCCTGGCGGCAGGGCCCGGTGCTTCCGAGGTCGGGGGGCGGATGGTCGTGGCGACCCTGGGCGCCCTGACGGGCCCGCTCGGCACCCCCGTCCCGGACCGGCCCCGGGTCTCGGCGGCCGCGGCCCGCTCCCGCTCCACCTCGACCACGGCTTCGTCCGGGCCCGCGCCCGGTCGGGCGGCCCCGGTAGAGGCCGCGTCCCCGCGCACCGGCAGCGGGCCGCTGCGGCCAAGGGCGCGGGGCGCGGCCGGTAGTTCCGAAGCGCCCACCCGGCCCTGGGGCGTCTTGGTACCGGGCCCGGCGGCCCCCGGCCCCGGCCGCCGGGAAGCCCTGCCTCGCCCGCCGGGCCCCCGCCGGCCCCCGCCCGGCCCCGCGCGGTGAGGCCCCGCGACGGGCCGGGCTCCGGCGGGGGCCCGGCGCCCGGGAAAGGGGCCCGGTGCCGGGCGTGCGCTGCCCGCCTGGGCCCGGCGAGGGTCTGCTCCAGTGCTGCTGCGCAGGGCCACTTCCCGGCGCGCGTCCCGTACGAGTACCCGGCATGGGCCGCGGGGCCTTCTTCCGGGCCCGCGCCCGCGGGGCCTTGGGGGGCGCCGGCCCGGCTGTTCGTATGGACGCAGCCTGATCCGGGGTGCTGGTGTTTTCGGGATGCTACACAGGCTGCATCATCTGATGCTCACCCACGCCCCCTCCACGCCTCCTCCCGCAGGAGATCCCGAACCGACTCCGGCCGGAGAGGGCCGAGGTCTTCGGGCCCGAGCCGACGTCCTCCCGGGCCGACGGGCCGTAACCAGGTCGACGGGGCCCGCGTGTAACGGCCACACCCTCCCGGGGCCCGGCCGGAGTGGATTCCGTACGGGCCGGACTTCGGCCGCTCCACCACCGGGGTCCGGGGCGTCGGGCCGGGACCGGACTCTCGCCGGGCCCCCGCCACCCGCTGTGGTGTGGGCAGGGTTAAGCGGTCGTACCTGGTGTCCTTGAGGCATCAAAGGGGGTCAACACCCTCGGCTGTGGGGTCCGCGGTCGGCCCCCGGCCTTTTGGTCAGAAGGCCTCGGTTTTACGGCCGAGGTCAAGGCCGTACCACCCCCGCCCTGTTGCCGGCCCAGCCGCGCAGCGGCTTCTTGCGCCTCGGC
>NZ_JBEOSD010000326.1:0-1445 GCF_040302735.1 Streptomyces sp. NPDC097619
GGCCCGCTTCGCGGGCCTTGGGAGGGTGCCCGCTTCGCGGGCTGGGGGGCTTCGCGCCCGAACGCGGGGCGGCCTCGCTGCGCGGGGCCGTGGTGCTGCGCTTCGCTGCGCACTCCCGGCTTCGCCGGGGTCAGAAAAGGGCCCCGGCCGAAGGCAGGGGCCCTCACTCCAGTCGATCTCCTGAGTTCACTGGAGGTGTTCCTCCATCCCGCTGCGCGGGGTGTGCCACCTTTTAGGCGTCCGGGTTTTTCCCTGAGGCAGCGATTACGATGCGTTCTGCTTGTAGCTTCGCAAAGAATTGTAGGTTCTTATCGCGGGGAAGATCCTCAGTGGATATAGATGCGGCTACAGTCCCGATACGCAGATTTACATAGCCGTACCTGCTCTGTGGATCCGACACCGAGCCGACAGTCTCGGATGCGTCTACCTCGTCTGCGTCGATTTTGAGGTTCAGAGACTTCGGATTATGCTTCCTCAGCCACTCTAGCTGCTTTTCTATCAGCATTTTCATGCCTACCTTGGCATTATCTACCGAGTCATAGGCGAGCAGGGTGAAATCCACACTGCTACGGCGTGATTCGTCTGTTTCCATGGATGAAAACGAGACCGCGGTAAGTCCAACACAGCTCCAATCACTCAAACGTCGATGTTGACACTCGCTCTGGGCGATGCTGTCACTCCGGGTGCTCGGGTCACTGCTCGACCACCCCTTCGGCGCGGAGAACCGGCTCGGGATGGCTTGAGAAACCTGGGAAGGACTGAATGGCTTATCGGCCGCGCGGAGCCCCCCACTCGTCCCGCTCCCACCCGAACAACCCACCACCGCCAGGGCTAACGCAAGTCCTGCGACTACCCTCCGCTTGCCATGCTTCACCAAACGCCCCCGATCTGCCGATGCGACTCAACTCGGCCTGGATACCACGACTTTGACCTCCAGTGAAGGTCAAAGCCACAGATCCTTCCCCTCCACCCACCGAATCCCGGGCCCCTGTACGGACCCGACCTCAAAGCACTCATCAGGACTGATGTCCTGTGTGAGACCACGAGAAAGCCAGTACCCTCACGACCTCCACGGGCTCCGCTAGAGCCGGGGACTCGTACGCGACGTACGGCCGGAGGGTGCTTGCGCGGCGCTGCACCGGCGCGGCCCCCGGCCCGGCCAGACGGCACACGCGCGGTTCTGAGCCCCTTTCAGCACCGCGCCCATCCACGGGGGCTTCACCCAGCCTGCGGGCGCCCCACACAGGCGCACAGCCGCGGTCCGGGGCGCCGGAACGGGCCCGGCAGGGACACGGTCCCGGGGATGATGATGCAGTGCTCATCGCTTACCCGTGAACCAGCACCACCGCTGCCTCCCTTCACCATCCGCCTACCCGCGTCCGGGCTCCGATCCTCCCGGCGGCCCCGGCCGGGCGCCGCCGGGCCGGGGCCGGACGGGGGCGAGG
>NZ_JBEOSD010000327.1:0-1397 GCF_040302735.1 Streptomyces sp. NPDC097619
CTCGTCTTCGGTGTCTTCGGGGGTGGGGGCGGTGAAGGCGGGGATGGTGTTGGTGAACTCGGTCTCGATCCACCGCGTGTGGACCTTGAACGGGGTCCCGTCGGTCGGAGCGAACGCGGGATCGGTGACGACCGCGCGGTGGAACGGGATGGCCGTGGCCATCCCCTCCACCCGGAACTCCTCCAACGCCCGCGACGCACGCTGCAACGCCTGCTCACGCGTCGCACCCGTGATCACCAGCTTCGCCAGCAACGAGTCCCACGCCGGACCGATCACACTCCCGGTCTCCACCCCCGCGTCCAGACGCACACCCGGACCCGACGGCGGAGCGAACAACGACACCGTGCCCGGAGCCGGCAGGAAGTTACGACCCGGGTCCTCACCATTGATCCGGAACTCGAACGAGTGCCCACGGATCTCCGGATCCCCGTAACCGAGCTCCTCACCATCGGCGATCCGGAACATCTCCCGCACCAGGTCGATCCCCGTCACCTCCTCGGTGACCGGGTGCTCCACCTGCAGACGCGTGTTCACCTCGAGGAACGAGATCGTCCCGTCCAGGCCGACCAGGAACTCCACCGTGCCCGCACCGACGTAACCGGCCTCCTTCAGGATGGCCTTCGACGCCGCGTACAGCTGCGCGTTCTGCTCCGCCGACAGAAACGGCGCCGGAGCCTCCTCCACCAACTTCTGGTGCCGACGCTGCAACGAGCAGTCACGCGTGGACACCACCACCACGTTCCCGTGGGAGTCCGCCAGGCACTGCGTCTCCACGTGCCGGGGCTTGTCCAGGTAACGCTCCACGAAGCACTCGCCCCGACCGAACGCCGCGACGGCCTCACGCACCGCCGACTCGTACAGCTCCGGGACCTCCTCCAGCGTCCGCGCCACCTTCAGACCACGACCGCCACCACCGAACGCCGCCTTGATCGCGATCGGCAGCCCGTGCTCCCGCGCGAACGCCACGACCTCCTCCGCACCCGACACCGGATCCGCGGTACCGGCCACCAACGGAGCACCCGCGCGCTGCGCGATGTGACGGGCCGCGACCTTGTCACCCAGATCCCGGATCGCGTGCGGCGGCGGACCGATCCACGTCAACCCCGCGTCCAACACGGCCTGGGCGAACTCCGCGTTCTCCGACAGGAACCCGTAACCCGGGTGGACCGCGTCCGCACCCGAATCCGCGGCCGCCTGCAACACCTTCCCGATGTCGAGGTAACTGGCCGCCGGAGTGTCACCGCCCAGGGCGAACGCCTCATCCGCCGCACGGACGTGCAGAGCGTCCCGATCCGGATCCGCGTAAACGGCAACGCTCGCGATCCCCGCGTCCCGGCAGGCCCGGGCAACACGGACAGCGATTTCGCCACGGTTGGCGATGAGCACCTTGCGCACGA
>NZ_JBEOSD010000328.1:0-1355 GCF_040302735.1 Streptomyces sp. NPDC097619
AACGCGCTCGCCCTCGGCGAGGACACCGCCCGGGGCCTGGGCGTCCGGGTGGAGCGGGCCCAACTGGCCGGCGCGGGCGTGGCCGTGCTGCTGTGGTCCGGAGCGTCCGCACGGTGCCGTGCAGACGCTCCGGCGTCCGCGGCTCCGGTCGGCGGCGGGGGTGCGGACCCCGCCGCCGGGCGGGGTCCGGGGCGTTGCGGGAGCTTTGCGGGCGGGTGCCGGCGGTGTGTCCCATCCCACACCATGTCCGGTATGTGAGACGGGACCTTCGCTCCGACCAGCTCCCACGGGGCGAGACCTGAGGGAATGTCGGAAAGTAGTGGCGGAATATGAGATTCCGCTCCATGAGGTGAGACGCGGCCTGCCCAGGGGCCCCCGCATCTGATTGAATGAGGTCATGGCCAGCCACCCGCACACCTCGACAGGTCGCAGCGACCTCGAGCCGTTCTGGCCGTCCCGTCAGCACGACGACTTCGACCGGGTGTGTTGCCGCGCGGAGAACGCGCCGGCCCTCTAACGCCCCTCGCGAGCACCCGCTCCGACGGGCCTTCGGTCTGCGCGGCCCACGTACGTCTCCTGCCGACGACTCCGCGTGAAAGAGCTGACCACTCATGGCGAACACCCGTACCCGCTCCTCTTCTGCTGCCGCCACCGCTGCGACCGCCCCGCTCGCCTTCCCCTCCCACCGTCACCGACTCCGGGCCGTGGACCGCGACGAGGTCCTGCGGGTGGCGGACTTCCTGCCGCCCGGCAGCACCTGGCTGCCCGCCCCGCAGCACACCCTGCCCACCCTGCCGGGCCAGCCGCCGATGGTCGGCTACCTGGTGCTCGTCCCGGCCGACCAGCAGCCGCCGGTGGCCCTGGCCCCGCAGTTCGGGGCACAGGCCGCGGTCCGCGCCCCGGCCCTCCCGACCGCTCCCGTCCCGGCGGGCCCGCAGACCGGCGGGGTGCACGGGGACGCCCTCGTCCGCATCGACCCGGCCCAGCGCACCGCCGAGGTGGACGGGGAGCTCCTGGACCTGACGTACCTGGAGTTCGAACTGCTGGCGCACCTGGTGGCGCACCCGCACCGGGTGCACAGCCGGGACCAGCTGGTCACGACCGTCTGGGGCTACGGCCACGTCGGCGACGGCCGGACCGTGGACGTGCACATCGCCCGGCTGCGCCGCAAGCTCGGCGCCGCGCACCGCGGGGCGATCCAGACCGTCCGGCGCGTGGGCTACAAGTACGCGCCCTGAGGACGACGGGGTCCGCGCCACGGCCTCCGGGCCGGCGCGGCGACCCCGGAACGCCGGGGGGGGGCCGGCCCCGCCCCCGGTGGGGGGGCCCCGCCGCGCGCGGGAGGGAGGTCGTCC
>NZ_JBEOSD010000329.1:0-1345 GCF_040302735.1 Streptomyces sp. NPDC097619
GTCCATGCCCTCGTAGCGGGAGAACTCCATCGCCTCGCCGAAGCGGACGGTGACCCGGCCCGGCCGGGGCGAGGAGCGCGGCCCACTCCCGCAGGGTGGGGCGCTCCGCCAGGTCCACGAAGGCGACCCGGGCGCCCTCGTTCCGCCAGCGGGTCACCAGGGACATCAGCCGGATCGAGTCGAGGCCCTGGTCGAGGAGGTTCTCGTCGGGGTCGATCTCCTCGGGCTCCGCGCCCAGGACGTCGGCGACGTCGTCCAGGAGGCGGTCGAGACCGAAGGGGCCTTCGGGGCCCGCGGCCCGGTCCGGGAGCGGGGCGTCCGGTGTGGTGGCGGGGGCGGTGGTCGGGGAGGCGGTCATGGCAGGTGGCTTCCTGTGTCGGGAAAGGGTGGGGGCGCCTCACCGGAAGAACTTAGGCAAGGCTAACCTAACTTATGTGATTCCAGTTGCAGTAGAGCTCCCCGCGGTTCCGGTGAGACCGGCCCGCCCGGGAGACGCACACGCGCTCTTCTCCCTCTCCCGCGCCTTCATGGCGACGGGAGAGCTCCGCTCCCGTCCCCTCGGCCACTACCGCGCCCGCGCGCGGGAGTTCCTCCTGGCGGAGGACGCTCCCGGCGGCGGGCCGGCCGGCTGTGTCGCGGTCCGGGGCGAGGGGCCCGGCGCGGCGGTCCTGCACAACTTCTGCGTGGCGCGCGCGCACCAGGGCCGGGGCATCGGCTCAGCCCTGCTGCGCGCCGCGGTGGACCGGGCCCGGCGGCTGCCGGCGGCCCGGGTGTTCACCGCGACCACCGGACCGGCCGTGCTGTTCCTGACGTACGGGTTCGTGCCCGTGGCCCCGGAAGAGGCGCCGGCCGACTGGGCGGCCGCCCTGGACCCGAGCCGCGGCTCACGGGTCTACGCGCTGACCCTGTGAGGGATCCGAGGTGGTGCGGCGGAGCCCGCCGCACCACCCCGGGGCGGGTTCAGCGGGCGGAGTCGGCCGCGACGAGGCTCGCCGGACGCATGTCGGTCCAGTGCTCCTCGGTGTACGCGGCACAGCCCTGCCGGGTGTCCTCGCCGTGCGCGATCCGCCAGCCGGCGGGCACTTCGGCGAACGCGGGCCACAGCGAGTGCTGGTTCTCGTCGTTCACCAGCACGTAGTAGCGGGCGTCGTCGTCCTCGAAGGGGTTGGTGGCCATCGGAGTGTCTCCTCGGTGGATCGGGTGTTCGGGGGGAAGGGGTGCGGGGCGGGCGCGGACCGCGGTCCGCCGGGCCCGGCGGGGGGGGTAGGGGAACTCACCCAGATTATCTTCAAACTACCAGTGCTATAACGTGTATTGCGGGTTGGGGGTGTAGAATGCTTGCGGT
>NZ_JBEOSD010000330.1:0-1344 GCF_040302735.1 Streptomyces sp. NPDC097619
CCCCGAAGGAATCTCAATGACGAAGTCAAGCTGCCTGCGTGACCGGTGGGGCGGAGGTGAACAGCCTCTTGTCACGCAGCATCGCCCAGAGCACGTCGACCCGGCGGCGGGCGAGCGACAGCAGCGCCTGGGTATGGAGCAGGCCCTCGGCACGCTTCTTCAGGTAGTAGTCGCGGGACGGACCGGGCCGCATCATGGCGGTCTGGGCGGCCAGGTAGAAGACGTGCCGCAGCCGCCGGTTGTAGCGCTTGGGCCGGTGGTAGTTGCCGGTCCGGCGGCCGGAGTCCCGGGCGACCGGGGCCAAGCCGGCGTGCGAGGCGAGGCGCCCCGCGTCCTGGTAGCCGGACAGGTCGCCGACGATGGCGACGAACTCGGCGCCCAGGATGGGGCCCATGCCGGGCATGGACTCGATGATCTCGGACCGCTCGTCGGTGCGGAAGGTCTCGCGGATCTCCCGGTCGTTGTCCTTGATCCGGTCGTCCAGGGCCAGGAGCTGGTGGGCGAGGTCGCAGACCAGCTTCGCGGCCCGCTTCTCGCCCGGCAGGGCGATCTGCTGGGACTGGGCCGCCTTGACGGCCTTGGCCGCGACGGCGTCGGCGCCTCGGACCTTGCGGCGCTCCAACCAGGTCGTCAGCCGCTTGACGCCGATCCGCCGCAGGGCTGCCGGGGTCTGATACTCGGTCAGCACGACGACAGGGCCCTTGGCCGCGGAGTAGTCGAAGGCCCGTTCCAGAGCGGGGCAGATGCCGACCAGAAGGTCGCGCAGCCGGTTGATCAACCGGACCCGGTCAGCGATCAGGTCGGCCCGGTAGTTGGTCAGCACCCGGAGCGTGGCGACCAACTCGGCGGGGGTGGTCAGCTGGGCGAAGCCCTTCGGGCGCATTCGGGCCTGGTCGGCAATGACGCGCGCGTCCTTGGCGTCGGTCTTGCCCTCGCCCTGGTAGGCGCCGGACATGCGGCTCACCGTGCGGCCGGGCACGTAGACGACGTGCTGCCCGTGCGTGATCAGCAGGGCCAGCAACAGGGTCGAGGCCCGGCCGGAGATGTCCACCGCCCACCGCACCTCGCCCGCCCTCTCCCGGGCCGTCTCGATGAGGGCAAGGATCTGCGACTCGTCGTTGATCACCTTCGTCGAGAACACCGTCTCGCCGTCGGCGTCGACCGCCACCGCCCAGTGATGGCCCTTGCCGGCGTCGATGCCGACCCATATCCGCTCGTGAGACGTGCTCAAGCCCGTCGCTCCGTTCCACCGTGACCAGCATCTCCGTGGCCCGAAGAACACTCCGCCGACAGGTCCCTAACCAGCGATGACCGCAGTTCTCAATCAGTGGTCGGAGCGTCCCG
>NZ_JBEOSD010000331.1:0-1326 GCF_040302735.1 Streptomyces sp. NPDC097619
TGGGTGGCTGGTCGTTGCTTGAGAACTACACAGTGGACGCGAGCATCTGTGGCCAAGTTTTTAAGGGCGCACGGTGGATGCCTTGGCACCAGGAACCGATGAAGGACGTGGGAGGCCGCGATAGGCCCCGGGGAGCTGTCAACCGAGCTTTGATCCGGGGGTGTCCGAATGGGGAAACCCGGCAGTCGTCATGGGCTGTCACCCGCTGCTGAACACATAGGCAGTGTGGAGGGAACGAGGGGAAGTGAAACATCTCAGTACCCTCAGGAAGAGAAAACAACCGTGATTCCGGGAGTAGTGGCGAGCGAAACCGGATGAGGCTAAACCGTATACGTGTGAGACCCGGCAGGGGTTGCGTGTACGGGGTTGTGGGAGTGAGCTTCAGTCGTCTGCCGGCGGCTGGGCGAGTCAGAAACCGTATGGATAGGCGAAGGACATGCGAAAGGTCCGGCGTAGAGGGTAAGACCCCCGTAGCTGAAATCTGTACGGCTTGCTTGCTCATTTCCCAAGTAGCACGGGGCCCGAGAAATCCCGTGTGAATCTGGCGGGACCACCCGCTAAGCCTAAATATTCCCTGGTGACCGATAGCGGATAGTACCGTGAGGGAATGGTGAAAAGTACCGCGGGAGCGGAGTGAAATAGTACCTGAAACCGTGTGCCTACAAGCCGTGGGAGCGTCGGAGCCTTCGGGCTCTCGTGACTGCGTGCCTTTTGAAGAATGAGCCTGCGAGTTAGCGGTGTGTAGCGAGGTTAACCCGTGTGGGGAAGCCGTAGCGAAAGCGAGTCCGAATAGGGCGATTGAGTTGCACGCTCTAGACCCGAAGCGGAGTGATCTAGCCATGGGCAGGTTGAAGCGGAGGTAAGACTTCGTGGAGGACCGAACCCACCAGGGTTGAAAACCTGGGGGATGACCTGTGGTTAGGGGTGAAAGGCCAATCAAACTCCGTGATAGCTGGTTCTCCCCGAAATGCATTTAGGTGCAGCGTCGTGTGTTTCTTGCCGGAGGTAGAGCACTGGATAGGCGATGGGCCCTACCGGGTTACTGACCTTAGCCAAACTCCGAATGCCGGTAAGTGAGAGCACGGCAGTGAGACTGTGGGGGATAAGCTCCATGGTCGAGAGGGAAACAGCCCAGAGCATCGACTAAGGCCCCTAAGCGTACGCTAAGTGGGAAAGGATGTGGAGTCGCAGAGACAACCAGGAGGTTGGCTTAGAAGCAGCCACCCTTGAAAGAGTGCGTAATAGCTCACTGGTCAAGTGATTCCGCGCCGACAATGTAGCGGGGCTCAAGCGTACCGCCGAAGTCGTGTCATTGCAGCATGAGGG
>NZ_JBEOSD010000332.1:0-1226 GCF_040302735.1 Streptomyces sp. NPDC097619
CCCAGGGTCGGCTTGGTGGTGAAGGTGCTGGTGCCGCTCCAGGTGCCGGTGACCGGGACCACGGAGACGGTGTTGGCGGTGCCCGCACCGGTCTGGGTGGAGGTCTTGATCTGGAGGGAGGCGGCCTTCAGGACCTGTCCGGCCGGGGCGGCCGGGAGGTTGAAGCGGAGGTAGCTCTCGTAGAGGGAGCCGGTGCCGCGGACGGCGAGGCTGGTGGAGCTGCCGTAGGAGGCGCTGGGGGCGCCCTGGTTGATGTAGGTGTCCTCGGTCGCGGAGACCTCGGAGACCGTGTCGGCGGGCGCCTTGGCCAGGTCGTGGTGGTTCTGCACCTGGGCGGCGGTGAGCGCGGTCGGGTAGACGGCCGTCTCGTCGATCTGTCCGGCGAAGAAGGTGCTGGTCGGGCGCAGGGGCCAGGTGTCGGAGATGTTGTCGCCGCCGACGTGCCAGTAGCCCGCGAACTTCTGGTGGGCGGTGACGTTCAGGGTGCCCTTGACCTGGCCGTCCACGTACAGGGTCATCCCGCCCGGGCCCTGGGTGGCGACCACGTGGTGCCACTTGTTGTCGTTGTAGGCGGTCTGGGCCGGGGTGGTGATGGTGCGCGGGAGGCCCCCGGTGTACACGCCGAAGACCAGGCGACCGGTGTTCGTCAGGTAGACGTGCTTGTCGTGGCTCTTGCTGGTGCGGGTGGTGTTGTTGCCGAAGCCGATCAGCTTGCCGCCGCGGGTGGTGTCGGTCTTGAACCAAGTCTCCAGCGAGTAGGTGGAGCCCACGCTCTGCCGGTGGTCGCTGTGGACCTGTTCGTCGGTGCCGTTGAACCCGTAGGCGGTGCCCGTGACGGCGCCCGGCGCGGCCCGGAGGGTCGGGGTGTTGATCTGGAGTCCGCTGGTGTTGCCGCCCGCCGAGGAGTCGGCGGTGAAGGGGCTCACCGTGTCCTCGTAGCGCCAGTACAGCGTGGCGCCGTCGGAGCGGACCTGGTTCGGGTACGCCTGCACCGAGGTCGGCACGGTCACGGGGGCCGTGGCGGAGAGGGCGCTCACGTTCCCCGCGGCGTCCGTCGCGGAGATCCGGTAGGTGTAGGACTGGCCCGCCTTGACGGTGGTGTCGGTCCAGGAGGCCTGTCGGCGCTCCCACTCCAGGGAGTCGGCGGTCACGGTGGCCACGGGGGTGGCGGCGCCGTTGCGGTAGATCTTGTAGGTGAGCTTGCTGTCGTCGGCGTCGTAGCTGGT
>NZ_JBEOSD010000333.1:0-1140 GCF_040302735.1 Streptomyces sp. NPDC097619
GGAGTTCGGTGACGGCGACGGCGTTCACCGAGTTGGTGTGGCCGGTGAGGGTGGCGGTCGGGGTGTTGGTAGTCAGGTCCCAGACCTTTACGGTTCCGTCGTTGCTGGTGGTGATGGCGTGGGGTCGTCCGTGGAGTTCGGTGACGGCGACGGCGTTCACCGAGTTGGTGTGGCCGGTGAGGGTGGCGGTCGGGGTGTTGGTAGTCAGGTCCCAGACCTTTACGGTTCCGTCGTCGCTGGTGGTGATGGCGTGGGGTCGTCCGTGGAGTTCGGTGACGGCGACGGCGTTCACCCAGTCGGTGTGGCCGGTGAGGGTGGTGTGGTGGGTGCTGGTGGTGAGGTCCCAGACCCGGGCGGTGTTGTCCCAGCTGGTGGTGATGGCGTGGGGTCGTCCGTCGAGTTCGGCGACAGCCACGGCCCTCACCCAGCTGGTGTGGCCGGTGAGGGTGGTGTGGTGGGTGCTGGTGGTGAGGTCCCAGACCCGGGCGGTGCGGTCGTAGCTGGTGGTGATGGCGTGGGGTCGTCCGTCGAGTTCGGCGACAGCCACGGCCCTCACCCAGTCGGTGTGGCCGGTGAGGGTGGTGTGGTGGGTGCTGGTGGTGAGGTCCCAGACCCGGGCGGTGCGGTCGTAGCTGGTGGTGATGGCGTGGGGTCGTCCGTGGAGTTCGGTGACGGCGACGGCGTTCACCCGGTTGGTGTGGCCGGTGAGGGTGGTGTGGTGGGTGCTGGTGGTGAGGTCCCAGACCTTCACGGTTTCGTCGTTGCTGGTGGTGATGGCGTGGGGTCGTCCGTGGAGTTCGGCGACGGCGATGCCGGTCACCCTGCTGGTGTGGCCGGTGAGGGTGGTGGTCGGGGAGTTGGTGGTGAGGTCCCAGACCTTCATGGTTTCGTCGTTGCTGGTGGTGATGGCGTGGGGTCGTCCGTGGAGTTCGGTGACGGCGACGGCGTTCACCGCGCGGTTGTGGCCGGTGAGGGTGGCGGTGTGGGTGTTGGAGGTGAGGTCCCAGACCTTTACGGTTCCGTCGTTGCTGGTGGTGATGGCGTGGGGTCGTCCGTGGAGTTCGGTGACGGCGATGGCGTTCACCCAGCTGGTGTGGCCGGTGAGGGTGGCGGTGTGGGTGTTGGAGGTGAGGTCCCAGA
>NZ_JBEOSD010000334.1:0-1138 GCF_040302735.1 Streptomyces sp. NPDC097619
TCCTCCGTCGTCTCCCCGAAGTTCCACCCCGCCCGGAACGCCACCACGTTCGCCTCGGCGATCTCCGGCTTCCGCGCGAACTTCCTCCGCAGGAAGGCTTCGGTGCCCTCTGTCGGACGGTGATACATCCAGGAGAGCAGACCCAGAGCGAACATGTTCTTGCTACGCTCCGCCTCCTTCCGCGACAGGTCGAAGTCCTTCAGGGCTTCGACCGTGAGGGTGGTGAGGGGGACGGGGTGGAGGTGGTACGCGTCCAGGGAGTCGTCCTCCAGGGGGGAGGACTCGTAGCCGACCTTGACCATGGCGCGCTTGGTGAATTCGTCGGTGTTGACGATGATCTCCGCGCCCCGGGGGAGGTCCGCGATGTTCGCCTTGAGGGCCGCGGGATTCATCGCCACGAGGACGTTCGGAGCGTCACCCGGAGTCAGGATGTCGTGGTCGGCGAAATGCAGCTGGAAGGAGGACACGCCGGGAAGGGTTCCGGCGGGGGCGCGGATTTCCGCGGGGAAGTTCGGCAGCGTGGAAAGGTCGTTTCCGAAGGATGCCGTTTCGGAGGTGAAACGGTCTCCGGTCAGCTGCATTCCGTCGCCCGAGTCACCCGCGAAACGGATGATGACGCGGTCGAGGCGGCGGACTTCCTTGGCGCCCGTGGGGGGAATGGCGGTCTCGGTCATGGCTCAATTCTTGATTTCGCAGAGGGTGGCGCCGGAAGTGATGGACGCGCCGACCTCGGCGGACAGGCCGGTGACGGTGCCGGAGCGGTGCGCGGTCAGCGGCTGCTCCATCTTCATGGCTTCGAGGACGACGACGAGGTCGCCTTCGTTGACCTGCTGGCCCTCTTCGACGGCCACCTTGACGATGGTGCCCTGCATCGGCGAGGCCAGGGTGTCGCCGGAGAGGACGGGGCCCGAGCGCTTGGTGCGGCGCTTGGTCTTGGCGCCGCCGGCGACCGCCGTTCGGCCGATGGTCATGCCGAGGGAGGAGGGGAGGGACACCTCCAGGCGGCGGCCGCCGACCTCGACCACCAGGCTTTCCCGGCCGTCCTCGTCTTCGGTGTCTTCGGGGGTGGGGGCGGTGAAGGCGGGGATGGTGTTGGTGAACTCGGTCTCGATCCACCGCGTGTGGACCTTGAACGGGG
>NZ_JBEOSD010000335.1:0-1100 GCF_040302735.1 Streptomyces sp. NPDC097619
GGGGCCCCGCGCCGCCGCCCCGGTCGGCTCCGCTCCGGTTCTCCGGTCCGCGCCGGACCGCGCCGCGCCGGACCGCTCCGGTGCGCTCCGCGCCGGTCGCTCCGGTCCGCGGGAATTCCGTTGCCGGACCGGCCCGCCGCGGGCGAGACTCGCCGCGTGCCGAGACCCACAGGATTCACGTACGAGCAGCGCGGCGACGGAAGCGTCGTCATCACCCACCGCGGTCGGGCCGCGGGCACCCTGCGCGGGGGCCGGGCCGGGAAGTTCCTCACCGAGGTGGAGTCCGGGGACGCCCAGCTGGTGATGGCCCGCTGGACCGGGGCCTACAAGTTCGGCAACGAACGGCAGGCCCGCGACCACCCGCGCAACCGCCGCTGACCCCCGCGCCCCGGCCCCGCACGCGGACGGGGGACGCGGCCCCGGGTAAGGGAACGGCAAAGGGACCCCGGTCGTTGAGCGGGCATGACCGCTATGACCCCTGGATCGAACCTGCCGCTGAACACCGTGCGCGTCACGGTGGACGTGGCCGCTCCGGTACGGCTCGACGTATCGGGGCTGCTGATCGCCGCGGACGGCAAGGTCCGCTCCGACGCCGACTTCATCTTCTACAACCAGCCCACCGGGCCGGGCGTCGGCTACCGCTCCGGCGGCGGGACCGCCCCGGACGCCATCGCGGTGGACACCTCCGCCGTCCCCGCCGGGATCGAGAAGATCGTCGTCACCGCCAGCCCCGACGCGGCCGGCCAGACCTTCCAGGGCATCGAGCCCACCGCCACGGTCCGCAACGCCGACGACGGCAGCGTGATCGCCACCTTCACCCCGCCGCAGCTGGGCACCGAGACCGCCCTGATCGTGGTCGAGGTGTATCTGCGCGGCGGCGTCTGGAAGGTCCGCGCCGTGGGCCAGGGGTACGCCGACGGGCTCGCCGGCATCGCCAAGGACTTCGGGGTCTCGGTGGACGAGGAGCCCGCCCCCGCGCCCGCTCCCCCGGCGCCCGTGGCCGCCGCCCCGGTCGCCCCGCCGGCCCCGCCCGCCGCGCCCCCGCAGCCCACGCGTCGCGCGGTGGCCGTGGCCGTGGCCGTGGCCGTGGCCAAGGAACA